>NZ_JBIUCF010000011.1:0-276731 GCF_044593615.1 Nonomuraea sp. NPDC051941 | reverse complement strand
CGCCGTATTGCAGAGGACACAATCCGCTATGTCGGATCAATCACCTCTGTTGCCGATCGCGGCAAATGTGCAGCTCAAAGGTTAAACCTCAAGCTGAGGCGACGCGGGCGGGCCGTGCGCCCAAGGCCGGGAGCGGAAGGGGTGCGTACGGGATGAGCGGGGACCCCGCGACCGGGATGCTGCATCACGTCGAGATCTGGGTGCCCGACCTGCCGCGAGCCGTCGCGAGCTGGCAGTGGCTGCTGGAGACGCTCGGCTACACCCTGCCCCAGGACTGGGAGCACGGCCGCAGCTGGCGGCTGGGGGCCACGTACCTGGTGCTGGAGCAGTCGCCCGCCCTCAGCGCCGACCGGCACGACCGCTGCCGTCCCGGGCTGAATCATCTGGCCTTCCATGTGGGAAGCCGCGCCGAGGTGGACGCGCTGGTCGAGCGGGCACCCGCGAACGGCTGGACGCTGATGTTCCCCGATCGCCACCCGTACGCGGGCGGGGAGCGGCACTACGCGGCCTATCTGGAGGACGGGGACGGCTTCGAGATCGAGCTGGTCGCGCTCGGCGCCTCAGGGTAACCAGGGGTTCCGGTAAGAAGCGAGCGGCACTGCCCAGGTCACCATCACGACCCTGTCGGGGTCGAAGGCGGCGGTCGCCCGCGTTCTGGCAGGCCGAAGCCACTCAGCGCAGTACGGCCGTCAACAGGTCGGCGCCCAGCGCCATCAGATCGGGGAGATTGAGGGTGTGACGGACGTAACGACCGTGCCGCCGGGCCGTGAGCAGGCCCGCGCGGCGCAGGACAGCGAGGTGGCGGGAAACCTCCGGGGGTGAGAGTTCCCAGACGTGGGCCAGTTCACCGGTGGTGTGCGGGCCGCGGGCCAGGGTGCGCAGCAGCCGCAGTCGTACCGGATGTGCGAGTGCCTCCAGCCGTAGTGTGACCGTTTCCAGCGATACCGGCTCTGATGGACTTGCCTCGGCCACGGGGTACTGCACCACTGGCTGCCACCCGGGCGCGTGGACCACCACCAGGTGCGGGTGGCCGAAGACGCTGGGGAGGAAGGTTACCCCGGTGTCGTGGGCGGCGGTCGCCTTGTCCTGCAGCTTGTCCAGGATGATGCAGTTGCCGTCCTGTGCCAGGGTGACGGCGCTGGAGACCGATGCGAGTGCCGCCTCGATGCCCTGGCGCTTCAGCAGGTCGTTCTTCACGCGCAGGTCGGTGGCGAGTTGCACGGCGACGCCTGTCCAGGCGGCGTCGAAGAAGGCCTCGGCGCACTGTTCGAGGGTGTGGCGCACCCGCGCCCGCACGGCGGCCGGGTCCGTGAGCAGCCGTTCCGCGAAGGCCTCTTGGAGCGCGCCGCGGGCCTGGGCCAGGTCCAGGGCCCGCTCGCGCGCCGTCGCGTCGGTGAGTGGCGACGGCGTGGCGAAGTGGACCCGGTTGCTGCCGCACGTGGTGATGAGCGCAGCGGTCACATAGGTTTCATCGTCGATCCGGTCTACATCGTCCAACTCCTCGGCGAGGGTCGGCCGAGGACGAGCGGGGACCAGAAAGTCGGCTCGTGAGGAACGCCAGAGGAACTCCGCCTCCCGCAACCGCTCGGCCAGCTCCGGCCGCAGCCCAGCCCAGACGTCCCCGGCCCAGCCGGCGAGCTGCGGGTGATGCCCGGGTTCGGCCAGCACGTGCAGCATCGCGGTCAGCTCGGCCAGCGGGGAGGCGGCGAACCGCAGTCGCCCGGACGGCATCCCGCTGATGTCGATCCTCAACGTCATCCCCTCATCATCGCTGGTCGGATGGCCGACGACCGCGTCGGTTGACGGTGTCCGTCAAGCGACACTGTCGGCCCGGCGGCCGAACGCACTGTTGACGCCATGGCAACCACCACCAAGATCCGGCCCCGCGCCCTCGTCCGTGCCTCCGGAGGCCCCCGCTATGCCGTCGCCTTGGGCGTGGACGCGCTCGGCACCGGCCTGCTGCGGCCCTTCCTGCTGCTCTACGGGGTGATGGTGCTGAGGCTGTCCGCGCCGGCCACCGGCATCGCCATGACGGTCGGCGTCGTCGTGGGTCTGGTGTGCATGCCCGCGGTGGGCCGATGGTTGGATCGGGGCGCACGCAGCACGGTCGTGGCGGCGTCGATGCTGGTGCGGGTGCTGGGCGTGGCGCTGCTGCTGGCCACCCCGGCGGGGAACGTCTGGCTGTTCGCGACGGCGGCGCTCTTCCTCGGCATCGGCAACCAGGCATGGCCGGCCGCCCACGCAGCTCTCGTGGCCACGGTCGCCCACGGCCGGGAACGCGACGCGGCTCTCGCGGGAGGCCGCGCCCTGCGCAACGCCGGCCTGGGCGCGGGCGCGCTCCTCGCCACCGCGTGCCTGGCGGGCGGCACCACCGCATTGCAGGCGCTGGCAGCCGTCACCGGGCTCGCCTATCTCGCTGCGGCGGCCTTGGTGTGGTCGGTCCACCTGCACGCGCATCCGGCCGCTACCCCGTCCAAGGACGGGCCCGACGGGCCCGCACCCCGGATGCGCGCGCTGCTGGCCGCCAACGTGGTCTACGTCTTCTGCCTCAACGTCCCCGAAATCGCGCTCCCTCTGGTCCTGGTGACACAGTTGCACGCAACCCCGGTGTGGTCGGCAGCCATCTTCGTGGCCAACACGGTGCTGGTGGTCACCCTGCAGGTTCCGATCACGGTCCTGATGTCCCGTTTCGCCCGGCGGACCGTGCTGGCTGTCGCCGGCGTGATACTCGCCGCGTCCTACCTCGGCTTCCTCGCGGCCACCTCACTGGGACACGGCTGGGGTGCCCCGGCCGTCGCCACGGTGTCCGTGGTCTGCACCATCGGCGAGATCATCTATGCCGGCAGCGCCACCGCGCTCGTCACCGCCCTCGCCCCGGCCCATCTCCTGGGACGCGCCCTCGCCCGCTTCCAGCTCTCCACGGGCTTCGGCCTCGCCGTCTCCCCGGCGGTCATCA
Organism: Nonomuraea sp. NPDC051941; assembly: GCF_044593615.1. Lineage (NCBI taxonomy): Bacteria > Bacillati > Actinomycetota > Actinomycetes > Streptosporangiales > Streptosporangiaceae > Nonomuraea > Nonomuraea sp. NPDC051941. Next base: position 273,775 of record NZ_JBIUCF010000011.1, on the reverse strand, counting down.
CCGCTCTCGCCCCCCACGGCTCGGCAGCCCTCTGGGGCAGCCTCGCAGCCGCGACGCTCGTGTCCGCCTCCGCCGTTGCCACCGAGAAGGATCAAGGAACGCGGCTCAGCGATTGCCGCCGCCAGGCGCGAGCAGGCTCGTGAGCTCGGCGATCGCCTCTGGCGATGGTTTGAAGCAGCGGCGGACGTTGACCTGGGGCGCATCTCGACTGACGGGTGTTCCGGTTGAGGATCCCCTAACGGAACAGCCGCAAGCGGCAGCCGGTTTTGGACGGCACTCAGCTATGAGATCATCCATGACTTTGACGAGATATCACGTGCAACAGCAGGAGAGGACAACACATTGGCAGATATCGGCTTAACGGACTCCGGCGACGTCTCGCGGGAGAACACTCTGCGGCACGCCGCGTACTCGGGGGACCTGAAGGGCCTCAAAGAGCAGATAGCGGCCGGCGTCGATGTGAACGCCGCCGACGAGCGGGGTTGGACGGCGCTGCTGGCTGCGGCCCACGAGGCGTTCCGAGAGGGCGTCGAGGCGCTGCTCGCGGCGGGCGCGGATCCAGGGGGCGCTTCCACGGGCGGATTCACCGCGCTGCACCATGTGATCCAGCAGACCAAGGACCGGCCGGTGGCCATCGAGGTCACCGTGGTGCGCGACGGCGTCGAGACGGTTCTCACCGGTCGCGACGAGATCCGCGCGCAGATCGGATCCCACCCGGACGACTTGTACGATGACTGCGTCGCCATCGCGCGCATGCTGATCGACGCGGGGATCGACGTTGAGCAGGTGACTTCCCACAAGCAGACCCCGTTGTCGCACGCAGCCTCGCGGGGGACCGCTGAGATCACCGAGCTGCTCATCGCGACGAAGCGGGTCGATCTCGATTCGCGCGACAAGGACGGGGTCTCCCCGCTTCACTACGCCAGCCGCCATGGTCATATCGATCCGGTACGGCTGCTGCTCGAGGCCGGAGCGAACCCGAACATCACCGAGAACTACGGGTTCACCCCGCTGCACGAGGCGGCGGAGAACGGCCACGCCGAGGTGGCGCGTGTCCTGCTCACGGCGGGCGCGGACCCTGGGCGCGGCCTGACGAAGCCGTTCGAGAGCTACCCGGTGGGCACCACACCACTCGACATCGCGCAAAGCATGGGGCGCCAGACGATCGTCGATCTGCTCAACCGCCGGCACTGATCGCCGCGACGGTTTCCGCCGCTACACAGTCGTGTGCCGGCGGCGGAGGTCACCAGTTCGTGCAAATCGGCCCAGGCTTTGGGCATTCTCCTGCCAACGCCATCGCCGCCGATCGGCCCCTCGGAACAAGGAGGGGCCGTCACCGGGGATTGGCATGGGGTTGCTCGCCCGGGTGGCTCTGATCGGCCTTGAACGGCTGTATCGCCCATGAATGGGCAGTTCGGAGTGACTTCACTGCCAGTTCACGCATATGTCAGACAGCGACATTCGGTCGGTATACCGTCAGGTTTCGGTCTGATCCCTAACTGAAGACGGGTACGCAAACATGCGCAAAGTCCTGACGCTCGCCGTGGTCGCCACCGCATCGCTCGGCCTGTTCACCGCCCCGGCCACCGCCGACGACCGCCGTCCAGAGCTGCCGAACGAGATCTACGGCGGCGCCTGGACCGAGGGGCACGTCCAGGGGATCGCCATTGACGAGCGCAAGGGGTACATGTACTTCTCCTTCACCAACATCCTCGTCAAGACCGACCTCAAGGGCAACCCCGTGGGCTCGGTGAGGGGCTTCACGGGGCACCTCGGCGATCTGGACTTCAACGCCAAGGACGGCCGGGTGTACGGCTCCCTCGAGTACAAGGAGCAGGAGTCGTTCTACATCGCGATCTTCGACGTCGACCGCATCACCAGCATGGGCATGGACGCCCAGACCAGTGACGTCGTCAAGACGGTCTACCTCAAGGAGGTCGTCGCCGACTACACCGCCGACATGAACGGCGACGGCAAGTTCGACGGCAACGTGGGCAACACCCCGGATCACCGGTACGGGTGCAGCGGCATCGACGGCGTGTCCTTCGGCCCCGAGTTCGGGAAGAAGCACGGCAGGCAGCTGCTGACCGTGGCGTACGGGATCTACTCCAACACCACCCGGGCTGACAACGACTACCAGGTCCTCCTCCAGTACGACATCGAGCGGTGGAAGAAGTACGAGAAGCCGCTCACCGAGAGCGACCCGCACAAGAGCGGCCCCGAGCAGGTCGACGGCAAGTACTTCGCGTACACCGGCAACACCACCTACGGCGTGCAGAACCTCGAGTACGACGACTTCACGGGCAACTGGATGATGGCCGTCTACAAGGGCAAGAAGCCGCAGTTCCCCAACTACTCCTTCTTCATGGTGGACGGTCGCGAGCGGCCCAGGGAGGGCGACATCGTCGGGCAGCCGCAGCCCGAGCGGGGCCGGCTGCTCACGCTGGCGCCGGGCGGGCTCCAGCACGAGGCCACCGGCGTCAGGGGCTGGGAGTTCGGCGGCGAGTACGGCCTGATCTCGCTCGGCGGGGGACGCTACTACGTGTCCAAGTCCGCGACCATCACGGAAGGCGGGGTCAGCAAGTACACCGGCCACGCCCAGCTCTTCCGCTGGACGGGCCAGACGCCGACCCCGTTCGAGAAGGTCGGCTGATCCGAGCTGCCAGCGGGTGGTCAGTTAAGGCTGTTATGGTCGGTCCGAAATCCCCACGAACGCGTAAAGGCACGGGAGGGTCATGCGGACCACGAGCAAGATCGCGGCATTACTGATCGGGATGACGGCCCCGGTGGCCGTGGTGGCGCCCCCGGCCGGCGCGCAGGCGCGTCCGGCCTGGGTCGCCTACCACGGCCTCACCGCCGAGCAGAGCATGGCGCGGGTCAAGCAGCTCAGGGACCACGGCTTCCGGCCGATCACGGTGAACGTCTCCGACGGGGAGCGGTACGCGGCCGTGTGGGTCAAAGGCGGCTCGCCGGCCAATTGGGGCATCTGGCAGGGCATGTCGGCCGAGGAGTACCAGCAGCGGTTCGACCAGGGGCTGAAGGAGGGGGCGCAGCCGGTCTCCGTCTCCGCCACCGGGCCGGGTGACGCGCCGGTGTTCACGGCCGTCTTCGAGAAGCGGCGCGGGAAGTTCTTCGCCAGGTCGAACCTCACCCCCGCCCAGTTCGCCGCCGCCAACAAGCGGGCCACCGCCCAAGGGCTCGCGCTGACCTCGGTCGACGTGTACGGCACCCCGGACGACCTGCGGTACGTGGGCGTGTGGACGGTCAATACGGGCGGGGCCTGGTACTACACGTACGGGAAGTCCCGGCAGCAGCACGAGGCCGCGTTCTACGCCAAGAAGAAGCAGGGGTTCCGGCCGGTCAAGGTGGCCGTGGCGCCTGACGGGACGTACACGGCGGTGTGGCGCAAGGACGGCGTCAGGTCCTGGGCCCACTACGTCGACATGACCTCCTCCGGCTACCAGAAGCGGTTCGCCGACCTCAAGGCCAAGGGGCTGTCCCCGGTTCAGGTGAACGCCGAGAACGGGCTGTACGCGGCCATCTGGCAGTGAACGAGGTCACCGGGCCCGGAGGATGCGGACGTCTCCGGAGCCGCTCACGGCCTTGATGGCGTTGGGGCTCTTGGCGTCGTCCTTGAGCTCCGAGCGCTCGGTGCCGTCCGTGCTGCGGGCCGTGATCGCGTAGGCCGCACTGGGTACGGTCGCGGTCACCCGGCCGTCGCTGGAATGCAGGTCGAGGGCGGTGGGCGGGCTGGCGAACGACACGTCGATCGCGCCGTCCGACGTCCGGCACCGGACGCTCGGCGACTTCAGCCCTTCGCCCGTGATCGGGCCCTCGCTGCGCAGTCGCAGTTTGCCCGCGGCGCCCGAGACCTGGATGCGGTCCCGGCTGACCACGTCGACGTCCTGGGCGAGGCCGTTCAGGATGACGCCGTCGTCGGCCTCGATCGACAGCGGTAGGCCGGGCGGGACCTTGACGTGGTAGCGGGCGCCGCAGTCGCCGAAGACCATGGTGCAGTTGGCGCTCAGGCGAAGGGTGCCGTCCCGCAGGGACCAGGTGGCGTTGCCGTCGTCGGCGGCCTTGCCGCGTACCCAACGCTCCACCTCGACGCGGCCCCCGGTGCCCTGGAGGACGCGCACGCCGCCCAGGGAGGCATTGATCTTCAGCGCGGTGCCCGTGAACGGGAACGTCTGCGCGGTGTGGACCTCTTCGGCGTCCAGGTCCACCTTGCACCCGGTCAACGTCAGCGCCGCCGCCAGCGTCACCCCTGTCGCCACGACTCGCCTCATGGAGATGCTCATGCCGCCATGGTGGCCGAGCGCCGCCCGCCCGCCATCGACCGTCCGGCCGAACACGGGCAGGCCGCCATCGGCCTTTCGGCCAGAACGCGCGTCAGGCCCGGAGACGGCGCGTCAGGCCCGGAGACCGCGCGTCAGGCCCGGAGAACGCAGGGAACGCGCGTCAGAGGGCCGACAGCAGGGCCGTGACGTGCCGCAGCGGGTCCGGACCCAGCGGCCGCACGGCCACCGTGGCGGCCCCGGCCGCCCACAGCTCCTTGACGTGCTCGGCCGCGGCCTCAGGAGACCCCGACGCCATCGCCACCTCCTCGGGCGCGACCCCGAGGAACCCGGCCTGCCCCGCCACCAGGGCCCGGGAGCTCTCCGGGACCTCGGCCTCGGTGTTGAGGAAGGAGAAGACCACGAGCTCGTGATCCGCGGCACCCCCGATCTGGTCCAGGATCCCGGGCAGCTGCGCGGGCCCGACGCCCTCGGGGATGATCGTCCCCTGGGCGACCCGGCCCGACAGGGCCAGCGAGCGCGGCCCCTTCACTCCGGCCAGCACGGGCGGGGGCGCGGAGGGCGGGTGCACCAGGGAGACTCCGTCCAGGTGGACGGACCTGCCGTGCAGGGTGACCGTCTCGCCGCGCAGCAGCGCGCTTACGGACGTGATCGTCTCCTCCAGGAGCGTCAGCGGTGACGACGGGGCGGCGCCCACCTGGCGCATCCAGTCGCCCACGCCGTGCCCGATCCCGGCGGCCAGCCGCCCGGGGTGCACCCTGGCCAGGTTGGCCAGCTCCATCGCCAGCAGCATCGGGTTGCGCAGGGGAGCGGGCGTGATGCCGATGCCGACCCGCAGCCGGGACGTGACGGCGAGCGCGGTGGCGGCCGAAGAGACGCCTCCCGTCCAGCCCAGGTCCTCCACCACCCAGAGGTCGTCCACGGACGTCTCGTCGAGCGCCTTGGCGAACGGGATCAACTGCTCGGGAGGAAGGTCCCGGTCGAACATGACTCCGAGTCTCACTATGCCCTCCAGTAATAGCGGAACAACCGGCCGACCTCCGAGTATTCAGCACGCAGGAAGGCGTCGGCAGTCGGGACGTTCGCGACGTCCGTGACGGCGACGATGCGCTGCACGCCCGCCTCGGCCAGCGTGCGGGTGCCCCTGGCCAGCAGGTCGTCGACGTAGCCGTGGCCGCGGTGCTCGGGCACCACCCCGATGTACGCGATCGAGTGGTCGTCGGGGGCCACCAGGCCCACGGGGGAGTCGCCCAGGTAGCCGATCACGAACCAGTCGGGCTTGCCCCTGCGGTTGATGAGGTCCTGGTACATCCATCGGGCCTCGTGCTCGGCCCCCGACGTGGCCACCTCGATCCGCGTGTCGTAGTCGAGCGAGCCCTCCGAGATGCGTACGAGGACGTCGATCACCTCGTCGCCGGCCATGCGGCGCGCGGGGCAGTACGTCAGGCGGCCCGGGTCGACCGGGACGTCGTTGCCCGCCACCCATTCGAGCACCAGCCGCTCGACCTCCATGACGAACCCCGCGAGGGTCAGGGCCTCGTGCTCCACGGCGCGGTCGACCACGGGGTCGAGCCCCGGTTTGAGCGAGATGTCGTGGATCATCTTGGCCGGCCCCATCGTGCGCAGGCTGCCGCTCAGCAGCTCCGCGGCGGCGACCGGGTCGGGGCCCGGGTCGAACTGCCAGATGGTCACCGGCTCCGAGCCCGGGAAGGGCGCCCAGAACGCCAGGCGGGCCTGCCCCTTCACGAAGCACCACTCAGGCCGGGTCCTGCCCTCGTCGAAGGCGGCCGCGAGCTGGGAGCGCCCCGGCTCGGGGAACTGGTCGAACAACGCGAAGGCCTCCACACCTGAGGGGCTCCCCATCGGCCCCGTGATGACATGACCATGTTCTCGCACGGAAGCGATCACTCAGACCGTCCCCATCAAGGCTCGATCGAGGTCAGGCGGCGCTGCCGAAGGCCGAACACGCCTCGCCGAGGGATTCGCGCGTCTCGAAGTGCCGGTCGAGGTTGGTGATCGTCAGCAGGTGGCGGATCATGCCGGGGGCCAGCACCAGGATCAGGCGGCCCTTCACGCGCCGGACGTGGTTGAGCGTGGCCACCAGCACCCCGAGGCCCACCGAGTCGCAGAACGGGACCTCGGTCAGGTCGACGACGAGGTTGAGCGGGTCGGCGGCGGCGATGGCCTGTTCGAGCTCGTCCCGCAGCCGAGGGGCGCCTGCCACGTCGAGGTCGCCCACGACGTGCAGCACCGTACAGGGATCCTCCCGCCACGACCTGACCACCATGAGGGCTTCACCTGCCGAACCGCCGACTGTTATTACTGTTTCTTACATATGTTCTGCATTGCCGTTTTGGTGGTCGGTGTAACACTCGGTTTCGCTGACGGCATGGAAGCCGACTTGGATTTCGCGATCTTCGGCTGATCGCTGCCGATGATCACCTCGATGCCCTTGATGTCGGCCTTGTCGAGCTCGGCGCCCGGGATGGCGGCGGCCACGACCTTCGCCTCGTCCTCCTGACCCGCGCCGTAATGGACGACCGTCTTCTTGTAGTCCTTCTTGGTCGTGTTGCCGGGCTGGCCGGGGACCTTGAAGCCGTACGCGACCAGCCCCTCCTTGGTGCGGGCGCCGAGACCGGTGATGAGCGTGCCGTTCTTGACCTTGACCGTGATGCTGCCGGGCGGGATGGCCGACGGCTTGACCGAAGGAGTGGGCGAGGGGGAGGCGGCGGGCTTGGTCAGGTCCTGGTCGGCGTTGATCCGCGCGAACATGTCGCGGGCGGCCGGCTTGTCCCACAGGACCGCGGACTCACCCGTCGGCGCCTTGAAGTCGACGTTGGACAGCGGCACCTCGGCGAAGCGCACGTCGTCGAGCGAGACGTCCCGCATCTGGGTGGCCAGGCCGAGGAGACCGTCGTCGGGGTCGACCTTGACCGTGCTCAGCGTGGAGTTGACGAACGAGGCCAGCTTGGCCGGGTTGGCCAGGGTGTCGGCGCTGAGCGCCCGGTTGAGCAGGGCCGAGATGACCTGCTGCTGCCGGTCGATGCGATCGAGGTCGGAGCGCGCGGTGGCGCGGGTGCGGGCGTAGCCGAGCGCCTGCACGCCCTGGAGCTGGTGGGTGCCGGCGGGCAGGTTGAGCCCGGTCTTGGGGTCGTTGATCGGCACGGGCGTGCAGACGGTGACGCCGCCGAGGGAGTCGACGACGTCGATGAAGCCGAGGATGTTGACCTCGATGTAGCGGTTGATCTGCAGCCCGGTGGCGGCCTCGACGGCCTCCTTGGTGAGCTTGGGCCCGCCGAACTGGTACGCCGAATTGATCTTGTGTTCGCCCTTGCCGGGGATCGTCGTCCAGGTGTCGCGCGGCAGGCTCACCACGGTGACCCGCTTGTGGTCCTCCGACAGGTGGATGACCATCATGGTGTCGGTGCGCTGGCCGGACTCGCGGCCCAGCTTGAGCCGGTTCTGCTGCTGGCGGGTGAGGTCGTCGCGCTTGTCGACGCCCACCATCAGGATGTTCTCGGCGCCGCGGGCCGCCGGCACGGTCACCCCGGCGTCGACGGTGCCGATCTGGCGCGGAGTCGCCCACACCACGCCGGTGGCCACCAGGACCCCGGTGGACAGGAACCCGGCGACGAACACGTTGCGACGGCGGGCCTTGGCGCTCCTGAGCGGCCTGCGGGGACGCGGGTTCGCGAGCTTGACGCCGCCGTAGGCGTCGCCGCCCACGAGCACACCGCCGTCCTCCTCGCCCGGGTCGCGCATCCCGTCCCCCTTTTTGTCACCCGGAGGATCAGGCTTTCGATTGCCCGACTCCCCTGGTCGTACAGTAGCGTGAGCCCCGCCATGAAGCAGTTCCCCGACTCGCCGCAGGCCCCCGCGGAGACGCGTGCCTGGCCCCCCATCTCCGTCGTCATGCCGGTCCTCAACGAGGAGCGGCACCTTCGCGAGGCCGTCGACCAGGTCCTCGCCCAGAGCTACCCAGGTGAGATCGAAGTCGTGCTCGCCGTGGGTCCGTCCCAGGACCGCACCCAGGAGGTCGCCGACGCCATATCGGCGGCCGATCCACGGGTGACGGTCGTGCCCAATCCGACGGGCCGCACCCCCAACGCGCTCAACGCCGCCATCGCCGCCTCGCGCAACGGCATCATCGCCCGGGTCGACGGGCACGCCATGCTGCCCCCCGACTACCTGCGCGTCGCCGTCGAGACGCTGGCCGAGACCGGCGCCGACAACGTGGGCGGCGTCATGGCGGCCGAGGGCATCACGCCGTTCGAGCAGGCCGTCGCCTGCGCCATGACGTCCAAGATCGGCGTGGGCGCCGCCGCCTTCCACGTGGGCGGCACCGCGGGCCCCGCCGACACCGTCTACCTGGGCGTCTTCCGCCGCTCGGCGCTCGACCGGGTGGGCGGCTACGACGAGCACTTCCAGCGGGCGCAGGACTGGGAGATGAACCACCGCATCCGCCAGAGCGGCGGCCTGGTCTGGTTCCAGCCGCGTATGCGGGTCTCCTACCGTCCCCGCCCCAACGTCAAGGCCCTGGCCAAGCAGTACTTCCACTACGGCAGGTGGCGGCGCGTGGTCGCGCGCACCCACGAGGGCACGATCAACCTGCGCTATCTGGCGCCGCCCGCCGCGGTGCTGGCCATGCTGCTGGGGCTGGTCGTCTCGCCGTTCTTCCCCTGGACGCTCATCGTCCCCGGCGGCTACGCCGTCGCCATCGCGGCGGGCTCCGCGCTGACGGGCAGCGGGCTGTCCCCAGGGGCGCGGCTGCGGCTGCCGATCGTGTACGCCGCCATGCACTGCTCCTGGGGCTGGGGCTTCCTCACCAGCCCGAAGAAGCTGGCCAGGCCGCCCGGGTCATGACCCGGCGAAGACCCGCTCGACGGCGGCGTCGAAGCGGGTCAGCGCGTCCGGATATTCCGCCCCGAACAGGTAGCTCCTGAGCTTGATCCTGGCCCGGGCCAGCGAGTCCTCCCCGTCGAGGAACTCCGCGAGCCCGGCCAGGTCCTTCCCGATCAGCACGCCCGCCTCGGTGCTCGGGTAGCGCTCGTGGAAGGCGCGCTCGTCCAGGCCGGCGACGTTCGTCACCGCGTACGGCTTCTCGCTGGCCAGGAAGTCGGCCACGACGCTGGAGATGTCGCTGATCAGCAGGTCGCACCGGTTGAAGCAGTCGTACAGGTGCGGCTCGGGGCCGGTGACGATCAGATGCTCGATCCGCGGCGTCTCCCCGGTCGCCCGCGACGGGTGCCTGGCCTTCGACTTGGCCAGCTCGGCCGCCTCGATCATGGCCACGATCTTCCGGTGCGCGCGGCCGGCGCTGCGGTCGCGGTGGCCGGTCAGCGGGTGCGGCTTGTAGATCACGCGGACCCGCGGCCGGTGGTCCAGCAGCGCCCGCACGATGCGCGGGCCCATGGTGATCAGCGACGTGTGGAACAGGTCGTCGTTCCAGCCTTCCCAGGTGGGGGCGTACAGGACGGTGCGGTACGGCAGCTCCGGCCCCTTCGTCGAGATGCCTTCGAGCTGCGGCCGGCCGACCTCGTGGATGCTCTCGTCCCTGACGCCCACCCTGGCCCGGCGGTAGCGGTCGCGGCCCGCGGGACCGGCCACCCACACCTCGTCGTACACCCGGGAGAACGGGTTGAACGACGCCTCCTTGTCGCTGTCGCCGTGGTTGAGGAACGCGCTGCGCAGGGTCGGGATGCGCAGCATGTGGACGTTCCTGCCGACGTTGGAGACGTACAGGCAGAGCTTGGCGCTGGACAGGGCGCGGAAGCTCATCAGGTCGGCCGCCGACGGGATGCACAGCATCGGCAGCGTGGTCGCGTCGAGGTGGTTGGCCATGCCGCGCTCGCGCAGCACGACGATGGCGCGCCGGCCGATGCGCTCCAGCGTGGGCAGCCACATCCTGGCCTGGTAGGCGGCCGCGGTGGCGCCGGAGAAGTAGAGGATGACCTCGGGCCGGTACTTCTCGACCTGCTCGCCCACGACCGCCAGCACCCTGGCCTTGTCGGTGAGCGGCGTGGCGCGGCGCACGTACGGGATGAGCGCGAGCGCCCCCGCGATGCCCAGCAGGACCGCCAGGCCGGCGCCGATCGCGGCGGGCACGGCGCCGACGGCCGCGCCGGCCACCGGCAGCGCGTCGAGGTAGAGGAAACGCATGCTGCGGCTGTCACGCAGGGACGGCGGCGGCATCTTCGGGATGCGCAGCGCCGAGACGTCGAGGTTGCGGGTGGTCACCGGCATCCGGCTGAGCGTCCCCTTGAGCCGCAGCGCCAGCGCCGTGTGCCCGGCCCGCACCACGTGGATCGCGAAGATGCCCGACGCCAGCGCCACGAACCACGGCGAGTCGACCCCCGCCATCCGCGCCACCAGCAGCAGCGCCATGGTCTCCCTGGCGGCGAAGCGCAGCGTGACCCCGAGGTGCACCCTGCCGAGCAGTTCGGGCAGCGGCCTGGCGGCGCGCGAGGCCGCGTACTCCACCGCATAGGAGAGCACGGCGACCGCCCCGAACACCACCGGAGCGGGCCAGAGGGCCGACCACAACAGCGTGGGGTAGCAGCCGAGCAGGGCCGCGATCACGATGAGTCTCCTCATGTGATCGCACAGTAACAACTCTCAGGTCAAACGTCTGTGACCTATCTGGGCAAGTCGGAGATCGGCGGGGTTGCGGCGAGCTGGAAGAGCAGCTCGGCGATCCGCAGATCGAGGGGGTGGGTGACCTTGATGTTGTGCTCGCTGCCCGGCACGAGGTGGATCGGCACGTCGGGCAGGTAACGCAGCACCACGCCGCAGTCGTCGGTGGCCGGGCGGCCGGCGAACCCGGGGTCGGCCAGCGCCCGCTCGTACGCCTCGCGGATCACCGAGAGCCGGAAGCACTGCGGCGTCTGGCTGCGCCGCAGCACCGACCTGTCCAGCACGTCGCCGATCACCTCGCCGCCGGGCCCCGGCACGGCCACGAGGACCGTGTCGGAGCTCGGGATCGCCACGTTGACGGCCGAACGGGTCTCCAGCGCCTTGACGCACTCGGTGATGATCCGGGGCTCCACGAGCGGGCGTACGGCGTCGTGCAGCAGCACGTTGCACTCCTCGGCCCCCAGCGCCCCCAGGGCCAGCCACGTGCTCTCGGTACGGCTCGCGCCGCCCTCCACGACCTTGCTGACCTTGTCGTAGCCGCCCTTGTCCACGATCTCGCGGATCCGGTCGGTGTAGCCGGGCGTCATCAGCACCACGATCTCGTCGATCTCCGGCGCGTTCTGGAACACCGCCAGCGAGTGCTCGATGATCGGCTTTCCCGCGACCTCGATGAGCTGTTTGGGGGTGTCCATCCCGATCCGCTGCCCCACGCCGCCCGCGAGAAGCACCCCGACCGACCGCAACCGTGAATCCATATCGGCAGCGTAACGGTCCTGTTCCGTGATTCCGCCTTGACCTGTCGCTACGCTGTGCCTACGCACCCCCAAGCCACGCGGCTCCCGCGCGACCGGGAGGAGACCTGCGCTTTGCCCGACTCATTGACCCGCGAGACCACGGCCACATCGGTCGTCGTGCTCGCCACGACCCCGGCATGCAAGCTCTCCAGCTTCGACGTCACCCTGCTCGACCGCGTCACCGACCAGCTCGCCACGCTGCCCGTCCGGGAGATCCAGGTGGTGACGCCGGGTGGCGGCCTCGGAGCCGACCTCAGAGGCGTCGCCAAGATCGCCCGGATCTCCACGGGAGCGGTGGCCGTGCTCCCCGCGGACCTGGTGGCCCACACCGAGGCGCTGGCGCTGCTGCTCGACCACCCCGCGCGCGGCAGCGGGGCCCTGGTCTCCCATGACGCCGCCGCGGCGCCCATGCGGCCGCCCGTCCGCGTCGAAGGAGGCAAGATCGTCGCCGCGGGCAGTTCGTTCCATGTGGTCCCCGAGGCCAACGCCACGTTCAGAGGCGTGCTGAAGGCGGGCGAGGCCGACCTGGGCGCGCTGGCGGACATCGCGGAGGAGCTGGCCGAGCTGGCCGACACCGGCAGGCTCGGCCCGGTCACCCCCGTCGAGGCCGTCGACCTGCTCCTGGTCGGGCTGGTCAGATCGGGCGTGTCGGTGCGGGCGGCCGGGATCGGGCCGCTGCACGCCGACCGGGTGACCGGCCAGCACGCCGCCGACACCGCCGTCGCCAGGCTGGCCGAGGTGGACGAGGCCAAGGTCAGGCTCGACCTGTCCATCAAGGCGGACGACGGCTTCTTCGCCACCTTCTTCGTCTCCACCTGGACGCGCCACCTGCTCAAACCGGCGGTCCGGCTCAACCTGGCCCCCAACACCGTCACCGGCGCCTCGATCGGGATGGCCGCGCTGGCGGCCCTCTGGTTCTCGGAGGGCAGCCAGGCCGGCCGGCTGGCGGGGGCGCTGCTGTTCTACCTGTCGTTCGCGCTCGACTGCCTCGACGGGCAGCTGGCCCGCTACACGCGCACGTTCTCGCCGCTGGGGGCGTGGGCCGACGGCATGGCCGACCGGCTGAAGGAGTACGCCGTCTACGTCGGCCTGGCCCTGGGCTTCGCCGGCACCGGCATCTGGCAGCTCGCCGTGGCCGCCATGATACTCCAGGTCGTACGGCACGCCATCGACCAGTCGTACGCAGGGGCCCGCACCGACGCCGCCCGCGTCGGCGCGCAGTGGGGGCGCCCCGCGCGCTCCCTCCTGGAGTCGGCCGACGGGAGCCGGGCACGGGGCGTGCTCGGGATCGCCCAGCGCCTGGAGCGCGACGCGATCGCCCGCTGGCTCAAGAAGAGCGTCGTGCTGCCCATCGGCGAGCGCACCGCGCTGATCGCCGTCACCGCCGCGGGCTGGAACGCCAGAGTGACGTTCCTGTCCCTGCTCTGCTGGGGCGGCGTGGCGGCCCTCTATCAGCTCGCCGGACGGATCGCGAGGTCGGCACGGTGATTTCGGTCCACATGACGCCCGTCCCCCGCAGCACGGTCGTGGCCTACCGCGACGACGGCCCGCTCTCGCGCGCCATGGGCCTGCTGGTGGCCGGGCAGCTCCCGCCCCTGCCGCCGGTGATCGCGGGCACGTTCGTCACGGGCGTGCTGCTGCTGCTCGGCGTGGCGGGCACGGACGGGCTCGCGGTGTTCGCGCCCGCCGTGACGCTGCTGCTGGCCGGGCCGGGCAGCACGCACGCGCACGACGGCAGGTTCGACTGGCTCGTCCCGCCGATCCTGCGGCTCATCGAGTACACCTTCGTCGCGTCGTGCGGGTTCGCCCACGAGGTGCACCCGGTGGTGATCTTCCTGCTGCTCGGCGCGCTGGCGTTCCACCACTATGATCTTGTTTACCGGCTGCGGCAGCGCGTGTACGCACCGGCGTGGCTGTCCACGTTCGGCCTCGGCTGGGACGGCCGGATGATGGTGGTCTCGCTGGTCGCCCTCACGGGCTGGCTGACCGGCGGCTATCTGCTGCTCGCGCTCTATCTGTGGGCGTTCTTCGGCTGGGAGAGCCTCACGTGCTGGCTTGCCGCGCCCCGTTCCGGGGTGGAAACACCCGATACGGGAACGCAAGACTAACGCCGGATTACCCGCTCAGGGCCCAAAGACGAATACTCTTTGGGCTCACGAAGACATGCTCGACTGAGGAGTGCACGTTGCTGGGAATGGTTCTGGCCGCTGGAGCCGGACGACGTCTGCGGCCGTACACCGACACGTTGCCGAAGGCGCTCGTGCCGGTCGACGGCGAAACCACGATCATGGACATCTCCCTGCGCAACCTCGCGGCGGTGGACCTGCGGGAGGTCGTGGTCGTCGTCGGTTACGCGGCGCAGGCCGTCCACGACCGCAAGGAGGCCCTGGAGCAGCGGCACGGCGTCAAGCTCACCCTCGTCCACAACGACAAGGCCGAGGAGTGGAACAACGCCTACTCCCTGTGGTGCGCCCGCGACTACTTCTCCCAGGGCGTGCTGCTGGTCAACGGCGACACCGTGCACCCGGTCTCGGTCGAGAAGACGCTGCTGTCGGCTCCTGAGACGAGCGGCATCCTGCTGGCCGTCGACAACGTCAAGAAACTCGCCGACGAGGAGATGAAGGTCACGCTCTCGCCGGAGGGCTCGCTGCGCCGCATCACCAAGCTGATGGACCCGGCCGAGGCGTACGGCGAGTACATCGGCGCCACCCTCATCCGGCCCGGCGCGGCCGACCTGCTGGCCGACGCGCTCAAGACGACCTTCGAGCGTGACCCCCAGCTCTACTACGAGGACGGCTACCAGGAGATGGTCGAGCGCGGCGAGGTCATCCACGCCGCGCCCATCGGCGAGGTCGACTGGGTCGAGGTGGACAACCACGACGACCTGGCGAAGGCTCGTACCATAGCCGTCCGCTACTGAGGGGGCGCGCATGCCGCTTCTAGCGAGGATGCTGCCGGCGCCGCTGACCATGCAGGTCAGGCGGGGCGCGGTGGCCGAGCTCGGCGCCCTGCTGGCCGACAGCAGGGTGGCCACCTCCGGCCGGGTCGCGGTGGCCGTCGGCCGCGGGCAGGGCGACCACATCGAGAGCTTGATCACACCCCAGCTGGGCGAGGCCGAGGTGTTCCGGGTGGCCGACGGCTCGGTCGACGCGGCCGTCTCCCTCGGCGCCGACCTGCGCAAGGCCGCCTACGAGGTGGTGGTGGGCGTCGGCGGCGGCAAGACCATCGACGCCACCAAGTACGCCGCCTCGCTCGCCGGCATCCCGATGGTCGCGGTGGCCACCAACCTCTCCCACGACGGCATCTGCTCGCCCACGGCCTCCCTGGTCTACGAGGGCGGCAAGGGCTCGTTCGGGGTGCCGATGCCGCTGGCCATCCTGGTCGACCTCGACTTCGTGCACAACGCGCCGGAGTCGCTGGTCAGGGCGGGCGTGGGCGACGTGGTGAGCAACCTGTCGGCCATCGAGGACTGGCAGCTCGGCAACGTCGAGCGCGGCGAGCCCATCGACGGGCTGGCCTGCTCGATGTCCCGCACGGCCGCCGAGGCGCTCGTCGGCCGCGGCGACTCCATCGAGTCCGACGCGTTCCTGACCGTGCTGGCCGAGTCCCTCATCCTGTCCGGCATGTCCATGGTGATCGCAGGGTCGTCCCGGCCCGCGAGCGGTGGAGATCATGAGATCCTTCATGCCGTGGATCAGCTCTTCCCCGGCACCTCCAACCACGGCGAGCTCGCCGGGATCGGTGCCGCCTTCTGCTTCTTCCTGAGGGAGGACGAGGCCCGGGTCACGCAGGTGGTCGACTGCCTGCGCCGGCACAAGCTGCCCGTCGTGCCCGCCGACATCGGGCTGACCGGCCAGCAGTTCGCCGAGGCCGTCGCCCTGGCGCCGTCCACCCGCCCCGGCCGCTACACGATCCTGGAGCACCTGCGCATGCAGGACTCCGAGATCCACGATCGGGTGGGGGACTATGTCCGGGCCTTCGGTAGCTGAGATCCGGCGGGTCGCCCAGCCCGCCGGCCACCTCGAGCGCAGGAACGGCGAGCACTGGGCCGGCGTGCTCTACATGCGCCGGCTGTCCATCTACGTCACCTGGCTGTTCGCCAAGACCTCCGTCACGCCCAACCAGCTCACCTGGGTGATGACGGTGGCCGGGGCCCTGGCCGGGGTCGTGCTCGCCCTGCCGGGCCTGTGGGCCGCCGTGGGCGCCGCCCTGCTGGTGCAGGTCTACCTGCTGCTCGACTGCTCCGACGGCGAGCTGGCCCGCTGGACGGGGAAGACCTCGCTGGTCGGGGTCTACCTCGACCGGGTCGGGGCCTACTTCTGCGAGGCCGCGGTGCTGGCCGGGCTGGGCTGGCGGGCGTCGGCCGTCCTCCCCGACTGGTACACCGTGCTGGGCTTCGCCGCGGCGCTCGGCGCGATCCTCATCAAGGCCGAGACGGACCTGGTGGAGGTGGCGCGGGCCAAGGGCGGTCTGGAGGCCGCCACGGAGGCTTCCGCGGTGCAGTTCCGCTCCGGGCTCCTGGGCCTGGGCCGGCGGGTGCTCTCGGCGACGAAGTTCCACCGGATCGTGCAGCCGATCGAGCTGTCGCTGCTGGCGCTGGCGGCCGCCGTCGTCGATCTGATCCTCGGTGACCTGACGGCCTCGCGGGTCCTGATCGTGGCCTGCTTCGTAGCGGCATGCCTACAGGTTGTCCTGCATTTGGTAAGCATCATCGCCTCGAAGAGACTGGCGTGATCTGATGTCGGAACCGGAGGAGCTCCCCGTCCGTCGTATAGATCGGACGTCCGCCGTTCGGTGGGGGTTCATCCTCGGTTCCGATACGCTTAGCCCCAGCCTTTCCAAAACATGCAGACCAGCAGACTCGGTGATCATGAAAGAATGCTCCGCCCGTGTTCTCAACGCGTCAGGACAGTGATTCGTTGAAGATCTCGTGCGTCATCCTCACCATGGGTAACCGGGTCGCGGAGCTGAATCGGGCGGTCGAGTCCGCGCTCAACCAGGTCGACGGCGACGTCGAGGTGGTGATCGTGGGCAACGGCGCAGATGTGCCCGAATTGTCGGCGACGCCACCCGAAGGGTCGGCCGCGGTCGTGAAAGCGATCCGGCTCGACCAGAACACGGGCATCCCCGCAGGCCGTAACCGCGGCGTGGAGGAGTGCTCGGGAGACGTCGTGCTGTTCCTCGACGACGACGGCTGGTATGCCAACCAGAAGGTCGTCGCGCACGTACGCGACCGCTTCGCCACCGAGCCGGACCTCGCGGTGATCTCCTTCCGCGTCATGGACCCCGACGGCGGCATCGGCCAGCGGCGCCACGTGCCCCGGCTGCGCGCCGGCGACCCGCAGCGCTCGTCGCCGGTCACGACGTTCCTCGGCGGCGCCTCGGCCATCAGGCGCTCGGCCTTCCTCCAGGTGGGCGGGCTGCCCGAGCGGTTCTTCTACGCTCACGAGGAGACCGACCTGGCCTGGCGGCTCCTGGGCGAGGGCTACCGGATCGAGTACGACGCCGAGACGGTGATGTACCATCCGCAGGTCCCGCCGACCCGGCACGTCGAGTTCTACCGGCTCAACGCGCGCAACCGGGTCTGGCTGGCGCGGCGCAACCTGCCGTGGCCGCTGGCGTTCCTCTACCTCACCAACTGGGTCGTGCTCACCCTCGTGCGGGAGCGCGGGGCCGGGCCGGCGCTCAAGGCGTGGTTCAGCGGGTTCTTCGAGGGCCTGCGCACCCCGGCGGGCGAGCGACGGCCCATGGCGTGGCGTACGGCGTGGCGCATGGTCAAGCTGGGCCGTCCGCCGATCGTCTGACCGCGGCGGGCCATCGGGGCGTCAGACCTCGACGGCCTCGCCGAAGGACATCGCGGCCCGCGAGATCGTGCTGGTGAACATCGCCCGCCTGGGCAGCCCCAGCTCGCTCAGCTCCTTGGCGATGGGATGGTTGCCCAGCCGGATCAGCGCCCCGCTGGGGCGGATCCGGGCGCCGCGGGCCCGTACGGACCAGGGCACGCGCCGCGTGATCCCGTCCCGGTGCGTGTAGGCGTCGAGCGGCGCCATCACCGTCGCTCCCGGCGCGGGCACGCCCGGCTTGATCAGGATGTCCAGCACGAGCCGGCCGTCCCTACGCAGGACACACCGTTTGTACGGCGTGCCGAGCCGCAGCTCGATGTCCGCCAGCTCCTTCGGGAACCCCCACAGCGTGCGCCCGGCCTCCAGCGTGAACGGCTGGTCCACGGGCAGCCAGTGCACGAACACCCCGGCCTGGCGCAGGTCCCAGAGCCCTCCGGTCCCGGACACGCCTGGGGGACGCACCAGGAACGCCATGCCGAACTCGTGATACGGGTCCAGATCGCCGTCGCGGTAGTCCACGAACAGCAGCACGCAGACGGCCTTGCCGGGCAGGAACTCGGCCACGTCGAGTCCGGAGTACGCGATCACCGCCCTGGCGGCGTCGGCGCGCACCGCGTAGAAGGCGCTGCACACCTCCGCGTCCCGCACCCGCACCGGCATGGCCACCGTCCGGCCCTGGATCAGATGCGTTGCCATGGCCCCAGTACATCAACCCGTCAGTCGTGTCGCCATTCCCACCCCCGATGTCCTTCCGTGGTGCCGCACTCGCCGCCCGGCCTCCGGCGTGTCGCCCGCGCTCCCGGAAGGCCGGCCGTTCCGGTCAGACGGCCAGAGCGTGGGTGGGGAGACCGGCCCAGGACTCGGCGCGGTTGACGAAGGCCGCCGCGTGGTCCGGCCAGTGGTGGTGCAGCCGCGCCTCCGCGTGCCCCAGGGCGCCCAGCCGGGCCCGCCGCACCGGGTCCTCCTTGAGGTCCAGTACGGCGTTCAGCACGGCTTCCACGTCCAGCGGCACCACGAGCCCGCACCCGGTCCGCTCGACCAGCGCCGAGCCCTGGGGAGTCGTGATGACGGGCAGCCCGCGCCCCATGTAGTCCATGATCTTCGTCGGCACCGTCCGCACCGTGTCGTCCGCCAGCGAAAGACCCGCCAGCGCGCCCTCGGCCATGCGCAGCGCGTGCCGGTTGGGCACGTACCCGAACCAGTCGAGCAGCCCGACCCGCTGCGCGTCGCGCAGCAGCGGACGGACGTCCCGGGCCGCCGCGCCGATGAGGTCGAGCCTGACGCCGTACGGGACCAGCCGTTCGGCCAGCCCGATCAGCTCCGACACGCCGCGCTCGGACGAGAGGCGGCCGATGTGCACGACCCTGGTGTCGCCGGGAGGAGGCGGGCTGGGCGACACCAGGGTCGCCTCGGGAACCACCGCGGGCGTGATCACGCGGTGGCGCCTCCCCGCGCGGGCCAGCCGCCTGGGGGAGACCTCTTCGCGTAGGTCCCAGACGACCGGAGGACGCCTGTAGGGCAGCGCGCCCAGCAGCCGGTGCTCGTGCACGATCAGCAGGTCCGCGCCCTTCACGCCGCGTTTCAGCGCCGCGCGCGCCCTGCCGTACGAGGCGTGCCGCGCCACGTCGATCGCGGTGATCCCCATGGTGGGGGTCACGTTGAAGTACGTGAACGGTGCGACGTAGGTGACCTCGTGGCCCGCGTCGAGCAGCGCCCTGATCTGCCGGTGCATGATCCGGGCGTCCTCGGGATGATGGACGGTCGTGGCGACACATGTCCGCATGTGTCGATGCTCCGCGCCTACCAGGTCAAAGGCGTAAATGTGGGTAGAACTGTCGCTTAACTTCGTGATGGGCGGCGATAGAGCCAGATCAGGCGGGGTTCGAGCACCCACTTGAAGACCGTACGGGTCTCAGGCAGGCACAACACGATCGCCAGCGCGAAGGCGCTGGAGGCGATCGCCAGCACGCCGAGCGGCCCGAACAGCCACGGGAGCTCCAGCCAGCCCATCTCCTTGGCGACCAGCACGGGGATGCCGTGCAGCAGGTAGCAGTAGAGCGTGCGGGTGCCGAGGTCGGAGAACCACGTCTCGCCCCGGGGCACCAGCGCCAGGACGGCGAAGCACATGGCCAGCGCGCACACCAGCAGCCCGGCGCGCATGCCGAGGCCCATGTACCACGACAGGTGGAGGTCCTGGAAGCTGGCCTTGAAGTAGAACGGGGAGAGCTTCGCCTGCGGCGCGAGGAGGATCGCCACCCCCGCCGCGCCCAGGATCGTGAGGACCCCCAGGATCTTGATCCACCGCCGGTTGAGCATCTCGAAGTGCTCCGGCTGCATCACCAGGCCGATCACGAAGAACGGCATGAGACCGAAGAAGCGGTCCATGCTGAAGTCGCCCTCGATCTGCGAGAACCCGGAGAGCAGGTAGACGACGATCGCGACCGGCACCGGATATTTCATCCGCTTCCACACCGGGGTGGACAGCCGCCAGAACAGCAGCGCCAGCAGGTACCAGTTGAGCCACGCCGGGTCGATGATCGTCAGGCTCCACTTCTGGCCCACCGAGACGCGGAGCAGGGCGTAGCCGACCTCGACGATCACGTACGGGACCAGGAACGTGTCGACCAGCTTGTTGGTCTTGGCGTTCGAGTTCCAGAAATTTCTGGACAAATAGCCACTGATCAGCACGAACAGCGGCATGTGGAACGTGTAGATGAAGATGTACAGGGCCCTGGAGGAGTCCGCCGACAGCGTCGGCACCAGCGAGTGGCCGACGACCACCAGCGCGATCAGCACGAACTTGACGTTGTCGAGGTACGGGTCGCGCTTGCGCTTGGCCGGCTGGGCCTCCTGCTTCGGCTCCGGCTGCGGCTGGGCCGTGTCGTCCGCCGCGGCCTTCGCCCGCTTCCGCGGACGCCGCTCCTGCGCCGCCTGCGAGGGCTCGTCCGCCGCGGCCGGAGCCTTCGCGGGAGCCTTCGCCGGAACCTTCGCGGGAGCCTTCGCCGGGGCCTTCGCGGGACCCTTCGCCGGGTTCTTCGTCGGGGGCTCGTCGTCCTTGACGGCGGGCTGCGGCTCGGTCAGCTCGCCCGGCGCCATCCAGTGCGGATCGGCTTCCTCGCTCCAGAACGCCTCCTCCGGCAGCGGCCAGCGGGCTCCCGTCTGGGCGGGGCCGCCGGTCTCCTCCTCGGGGCTCCGCGGAGTCGTGACCGGTGGGGAGAATCTGGTGTCAGACACAGGGGAGTCGCTCAGCTTCGCTCGGGGCCGGGGAACACGACGGCAGCACGACCAACGGATGGCCTCTCGGCTCCGGGTCGCGCTGCGTCGCCGACCCGCAACAGACTATCCCGCCCACGCGCCTCCTGTCCCTCGCGTGAGGCGAGAACGCCCGATTCCACAGGGAACTTGGAGGCTCGTCAGGTGCAGGTGTTCTTCTGCTCGGAGGCCGTGATCGTGCTGTTGTTGACGCTGTCGGGCAGCTTGGTCACCTTGACCGACTCGAAGTCCTCGCCCACCACCAGCTGGATCACCGGAGTGCCCTTCGGCGGGGTGCTCGTGGGGGCCGTCGCGGGCGTGTACGGCTGCGGGTTGGTGACCGCGACCTTGCCCGATGCCGGGGCGGGCTTGGGCACGAGGGCCCCGGCCAGCGTCCCGGCGTGGTCGGGCGCCGACTCGATGGTCTTGGCGTAGTGGACCTCGGTCTTCGGCAGGCTCTTGCCGTCGGCGGCCTCGTAGTTGCCGACGCCGACGACGTTGAAGCCCTCCTTGGCGAGCTGGTCGGCGACCTCGCGGGCCTTGCCGAAGGTCTTGGTGCCGTTGAGCACCTGGATCTTCACCTGCTCGGGCTTGAGCGTGACCTTGGGCTTGGTGCCGGTGGCGGTGCCGGTGCTGGCGGACGGCGCCGGGGTGGCGACCTCGGTGTCGGTCTTGATCGAGGTGAACAGCGCGCTGGCGTCGGGCTGCTTCCAGACCACGCGGTTCTTGTCCTCGGGGTCGGGCCCCCACGGGATCGTCGTGAACTTGACGCCGCCGGCGGTCATCTCCTTGGCGCTCAGCGCGATGTTGATGAGCTGCTCGGTGTCGTTGGCCAGCTCCGGGTCCATGGTGACCGAGCCGGCCGCGGCCGCGATGAAGTCCCTGAGCTTGCCGACGTCGGTGAGCAGCTCGCTGCTGGTGGCCTTGGCGACGACCTTGCTCAGGAAGATCTGCTGCCGCTTGATGCGCTGGATGTCGCTGCCGTCGCCGTAGTGGCGCAGGCGCACGTAGCCCAGGGCCTTCTCACCGTTGAGCAGGCTCTTGCCGGGCGGCAGGACCAGCTTGGAGTTCTTGTCGTTGACGCCGGACTTCAGGCAGATCTCGATGCCGCCGAGCGCGTCCACGATGTTCTTGAAGCCGCTGAAGTCGACCTCGACGAAGTGGTTGACGCGGATGCCGGTGAGGGTCTCTATCGTGGAGATCGTGCAGGCGATGCCGCCGGAGTTGTACGCCGAGTTGATCATGTCCCGGCGCGGCGGCATCTCCTGCTTGGTGGTCTCGTTCTTGCACTTGGGGATCTGCACCATCGAGTCACGCGGGAAGCTGATCAGCCGCGCCTTGTCCCGGTTGGGCGAGATGTGCATGAGGATGATCGTGTCGGTGCGCTTGCCGCCCGCGTCCGCCTCCCTGGCCAGCTTCTGGCCGTACCGCGCGTTGCCCTTGCCCGCGCGGGTGTCGGAGCCGACGAGCAGGACGTTGAGGGCGCCGGTGTCCACGGGCCGGGGGTTGATGATGTCGCTGTTGACGCTCTTCTTCTTGATGTTGCCGAAGGCGTCGCGGTAGACCGTGTAGCCGGTCAGCGCGCCGGCCACCATGAGCGAGGTCACGCCGATGCTGACCCAGGCCAGGATGCGCATCTTGTTCTGGCCGCCGCCGTTGCCGCCGCCGCGGTGGCCGCGCGGCGGCCGGTCGTCGGGCGGGGGCGGCGGAGCCGCGGCGGCCGCCGCTCTACGCGCCATCCTGCTGCCGGGCTGGGTGGGGGCAGCCCGGTAGTCCTGCCCGGAGGTGACTACGGGCACGCTCCTGTAGTCAGTCATACGTCCCCTAGCCTCACTTCTCGCGCCTGACGCGCTGGCTTCGTCGCCTCGCGCCACGAGACGAGGTCACGTACGGCGTGCCAGGTGCCATGACCGCGGGGAACGACCGTGACCCGGGCGTGATGTTTCCGCGGCAAAGCATACTCAGAGCTGGACATTACGTGGAATATCATCGCCAAACTCTTTCTTGCTCACGCAGTGTTTTCGCACGTCAGGTCTGATGCTCAGGGCCGCCGCCAAACAGGCCAGGGGCACGGCCGGCAACACGTATCGGTAGTCGAACTCCGCCGCAGCGGCCGGTGTGACCATCAGCACCACGGCCGCTGACCAGGGCACCAGCCAGGGCGCGGGACGCCTGCGCCCGCTCCGGCGGATGGCGGCCGCCACCGGGGGCACCAGCAGCACCCCCAGGAGCACCGGGCCGGGCAGCCGCACCATGTTCTGGTAGGCCCTCAGCCAGCCGGCGTAGGGCTCGACGATCTCCGTGCCGATCTCGCCCCGCTCGTAGAGCTTGGCATAGTCGGCGCCGACCTGTGCGGGATAGCGGCCAGGCGGCCCCGGCTCCGTCACCGGGAACTGGTAGTAGCCGTAGATCTCCGGATCGGGGTAGACCGGGCGGCCCCACGTGAACGTGCGGCCCAGCTCCGTCAGCACCGAGGCGGCGTAGTCGAGCGGCTGCCTGGTGATCGCCAGCGTCGCGAACCGGCCCGCCAGGTCGTCGGTCTCCTTCGTGAACGTGATCCCGGGCAGCAGCACGAGCGGGGAGTCCTTCGCCCAGATGTACTCCTGCGACGGCGGCCGCCGCTCCGGGGGGCGCGGGTCGCACAGGACCCGCAGGTCCGGCGGCGGGTCCATCCTGGCGCAGTCGGCGAACGACATCGTGCGGGCGTACATGAAGACGCCGTTCGCGCCCACGAGCCCGACCCGCTGGTACGTGGCGTAGAACCAGGCGCCGTACGCGATGACCGGCACGAGGGCGGTGGCCAGCAGCAGCCCGGCCAGGCGCAGGCGCCCGCGCAGCACGTACCAGGCGGCCAGGAGCAGGATGAGAGGCTGGCCGACGGTCCTGGTGAGGGTGGCGGCGGCCAGCAGCAGGCCGATGGCGGCCACCGTGCGCCGCCGCTCCGACCCGCACAGCGCCACCGCCGCCACCACCAGGAACATGAAGAGCGTGTCCGAGACGAGCAGGTGCTCCAGCTCGATCTGGTACGCGTCGAGCAGCACCGGCACCGTGGCCAGCGTCGCCACCCACCTCGGCGCCCGTCGCGCGACCCGGTAGATCAGCACGCCGGTGGCCAGGCCGAGCAGGTGATGCGCGGCCGTGACCATCCCGAAGGTGTGGAACGGCTCCAGCAGCTTCAGGAACATCGAGTAGCCCGCCGGGCGGACCAGGTCGGGGCGGGGTTTGAAGACGGTGACGACGTAGGTGTAGGAGTCGGGGAACCACAGGGCCGGCCGGTAGCCCAGCATCGCCAGGGCGCGCAGGGCCGTGCCGAGGGCGAGGACCGCCAGGAACCACCCGTGCCGCCTCCACCGGGACGGATCCCCGACCCACGCCAGGCCTCCGCGAGCGGGCACGTCGGCGCGAGTCTCCGGCATCACCCGCACGCCCTCCCGCTGTCTCTCCGGCATGTCCCGTAGTGCCCACGTACGCTACCCGCCATTCAGTGAACCCCGTGCCAACCGGCCGATAAGGGGTACGCACGCCAGGTCTCCCCGGTTGAGATGAAGATCGCCCGCCGTGTGGCGGAACCCACCGGGACCTCCAGGTTGGATACGCTCGCTCACCGATGGGACTCGACCGATCCGGGCGGATGCTCGCCGTGCTCTCGGTGGCGCCCGCGCTCGCCGTGACGGGCTGGCTGGTGGCGGGGCTGCCGCTGCTGCTGCTCGGCCACTTCGCGCCGCTGCCCGCGGTGCTGCTCGGGCTGCCCGCCGCCGCCCTGCTCTGCCGGGCCGGCACCCGGCGGCTGAGCAAGGTGGCCGAGGCCACGTCCCGGCAGGTCATGGGCGTCGTGGCGGTGGCCGTGGCGTCCGGCGTGTTCAACACGCTCATGCACACCGAGCAGATCGTCGTCAGGCGCGACCCGGCCACGTACGCGCAGTACGCGGCCTGGATCGCGGGCCACGGCTCGCTGCCCATTCCCACGCAGGCCTGGGCGTTCGGCGGCCCGGACCCGTCGCTGATCTTCAAGAGCGTCGGGTTCTACGCGTTCGACGGGGCGGTGGTGCCGCAGTTCATGCCGGGGCCGCCGATCCTGTTCGCGGTCGGCGACTGGCTGGGGATGCCCTTCGCGATCCCGGCGGTGCTGGGCGGGCTGGCCGTGCTCACGGTGGCCGGGGTGGTGGCGCGGCTGGCGGGGGCGCGGTGGGCGGTGCTGGGGGCGGCGGTGTTCGCGGTCAGCCTGCCGATCCTCTACACCTCGCGCAGCACGTTCAGCGAGATCCCGTCGCTGATCCTGCTGTTCGGCGGGCTGGCGCTGGCACACGACGCGCTCGCCCGGCCGGGCCGGGCCCGCGGGCTGCTGGCCGGGCTGGTGTTCGGGCTGGCCGTGCTGGTCCGGGTCGACGGGCTGCGTGACGTGCTGCCCGTGCTGGCGTTCGCGGGGTTGCTGATCGCGATGCGCCGCTTCGCCAGGCCGCAGGGGGCGCTGGGCGTGCCGCTGCTGGCCGGGCTGGTGGCGGGCGCCGGGGCCGGGATGCTCGCGGCGTACCTGCTCTCCCGGCCCTACCTGTCGTACCTGTCGGGGTCGGTCAAGCCGCTGCTGGCCATCTGCGCCGCCGTCCTCGTGTTCACCGCGGTGGGCACGGCCGCCGCCCCGCTGCTGGCCAGGATCCGGCCGCCGGCGTGGGTCCCCGCGGCCGGGGCCGGGCTGGTCGTGCTGCTCATGGCCGGCCTGTACGCGCGCCCGTGGTTCCAGACCGTGACCCGCCAGCCCGTGACGGAGGACGACCGGCGCACGGCCCTGATGATCGCCCAGACCCAGCAGGCCAACGGCCTGCCCGTGGACGACACCCGGCTCTACTTCGAGAACTCCCTGCACTGGGTGACCTGGTACGTCGGCATCCCCGTGGTGGTGCTGGCCACGGTCGCGGCGGCGGTGCTGGTGCGCAGGCTGCTGCGGGACGGCGGACCGTTCGAGTGGCTGCCGCCCCTCGCGGTGATCGGCTGGACCACCGTCACCACGCTCCTGCGCCCCGAGATCACCCCCGACCACCCGTGGGCCGCCCGCCGCCTGGTCCCCATCGTGATCCCGGGCCTGATCCTGCTCGCCATGTACGGCCTGGCATGGCTGCGCGACCTGCTCCGGGCGCACCCGCCGTCCTGGCCGCGCGGGCCCCGGGCGCGGCGGTGGGGGATGGCGCTCGCCGTCCTGATCGTCCTCGCGCCGCCGGCCGTCACCTCCATCGGGACGGCGTTCACGCCGGTCGAGCGAGGCGAGGCGGCGGCGGTGGCGGGGATGTGCGCGAAGTTCCCGCCCGCCGCGTCGGTGCTGATCGTGGAGCGGGTGACCGGCGATCGGTTCACCCAGCTCGTACGCGGCATGTGCGACCGCCCGGCGGCGATCGTGGCCCGCGAGGGTTCGGTGGACACCGCCCCCGAGGCGCAGGTGCGCCGGCTGATCGGCCGGGTGCGCGCCGCGGGCCGCGTCCCCGTCGTGCTGGCCGCCGACAAGGTCCAGGTGGCGCCGTACGGATCTCCGACTCAGGTCTTCGCGCTGGCCTCCCGCCAGGACGAACGCTCTCTCGTGGACGCCCCGAACGGCACCTGGGGCCTGCAGATCGGCGCCTGGATGGCCCTCCCCGAAGGGAATGGATGATCTTGGAAGTGGGAGCTCCCAGTGGGCGCGCGTGGACTCGGCTTTGAGTTGGGCAGAGTACCCTCAAGGCCCGTGAGCACGCTAGAGACCCCGAAGAGTGGACCTGCCGTGGAAGAAGCGCCGTACGTCACCATCGTTCTTCCCTGCTACAACGAGCAGGATCACGTCATCGATGAAGTCGAGCGCATCACCAGGTCCATGGACTCGAGCGGCTACACCTACGA
Source organism: Nonomuraea sp. NPDC051941 (assembly GCF_044593615.1). Lineage (NCBI taxonomy): Bacteria > Bacillati > Actinomycetota > Actinomycetes > Streptosporangiales > Streptosporangiaceae > Nonomuraea > Nonomuraea sp. NPDC051941. The sequence goes on along the minus strand of NZ_JBIUCF010000011.1, from coordinate 247,093 downwards.
GCTCGTGGCCGTGGACGACTGCTCGACCGACGAGACGCTGGCCAGGCTGAAGCAGGCCGCTCCCGACTACCCCCACCTGCGCATCCGCGCCTTCCACCGCAACGGCGGCGCGGGCACCGTGCGGCGCATCGGCACGCAGGAGGCCAAGGGCGAGATCGTCGTCTGGACCGACGCCGACATGACCTACCCCAACGACCGCATCCCCGAGCTGGTGCAGATCCTGGAGAAGGATCCGATGATCGACCAGGTGGTCGGCGCGCGCACCAGCGAGGAGGGCTCGCACAAGCTGCTGCGGGTCCCCGCCAAATGGGTGATCCGCAAGGTGGCGGAGCAGCTGGCCGGGCAGAAGATCCCCGACCTCAACTCGGGGCTGCGGGCCTTCCGCAGGACGGTGGCCAAGCCCTACCTGCGGCTGCTCCCGCCCGGGTTCTCGTGTGTGACGACGATCACGCTGTCGTTCCTGTCCAACCAGCACGACATCTACTACCTGCCGATCGACTACGCCAAGCGGGCCGGGAAGTCGAAGTTCAGCTTCGTGTCCGACGCGTACCGCTACATCCTGCAGGTGCTGCGGATGATCATGTACTTCAACCCGCTCAAGGTGCTCATGCCGCCCGCGCTGTGGCTGGTGGGCATCGGGTTCGTGAAGGGTCTGTGGGACATGGTCATGCACCCGTTCTACTTCCCGGCCAACACCGTGATGATCTTCCTGTCCGGGCTGCTGATCGGGTCCGTGGCGCTGCTCGCCGACCTGATCGTGCGGTCGCGGGGGGAGTAGCGCGTGCGGATCGCGATCGTCGGCCCCACCTATCCCTACAAGGGGGGCGGGGCCCAGCACACCACCGAGCTGGCGCACCGCCTCGCGGCCCAGGGTCACGACGTGGTGATCGAGTCGTGGCGGGCGCAGTATCCGTCGTTCCTCTACCCGGGGCAGCAGACGATCTCCGCGCCGGAGGGCACGCCTTTCCCGAACACCCTGCGCAGGCTCGACTGGCGGCGTCCCGACGGGTGGGTGTCCGCCGGGAGGCGGCTCAGGTCGGCGGATCTGGTGGTGCTGGCCGTGCTGAGTCCGGTGCAGGTCCCCGCATATTTGGGGATTTTGTACGGGATAGGGCGAAAAGTCAGGACTATTGCCCTCTGCCACAACGTGCTGCCCCACGAGCGCAAGCCGTACGACGAGCCGCTCATGAAGGCGCTGCTCAAGCGGGTCGACGGGGTGCTGACCCACTCCGAGCAGCAGGCCGGGCTGGCCAGGGGGCTGACGGGCAGCCCGGTCAGCGTGGCGGCGCTGCCGCCGCACCTGCCCTCCACCAACGCCGAGAAGTCCACCCAGGTCCATCGCCGGTTGCTGTTCTTCGGCATCGTGCGGCCGTACAAGGGGCTGGACCTGCTGCTCAGGGCGCTGCCCGACGGGATCTCGCTGACCGTCGCGGGGGAGTTCTGGGGCGGGCTCGACGAGACGCGGGCGCTGATCGCCGAGCTGGGCCTCGGTGATCGGGTCGAGCTGCGGCCCGGCTACGTGGCCGCCGAGGACGTGCCGGGGCTGTTCGCGCGGGCGGACGCGCTCGTGCTCCCGTACCGGAACGCGACCGCCAGCCAGAACGTCTGGCTCGGCCACGAGCACGGCGTGCCGGTGATCGCCACCCGCGTCGGCGCGCTCGCCGACCACGTCACCGACGGCGTGGACGGGCTGCTGGTCGAGCCGGGTGACGCCGGGGCGCTGCGCGCGGCCCTCGAACGCTTCTACGCCTCGGGCGAGCCCGAGAGGTTGCGGTCGGGCGTCAAGGCCGTCGATCCCGAGCCGTTCTGGTCGGCGTACGCGGGGACGCTGCTGGCCGCCTGACGGCCGAGCACGAACGAGATGCCCGCGGCCGTCGCGTCCGCCAGCGTGAACGCCAGCCGCGACACGATCGCCACCGCGAGCGCCGCCGGGGTGCCGATGAGCGGCGCGAGCACCAGCACCAGCGCGCCCTCCCTGACCCCGACCCCCGCGGGCACGACGATGGTGAGGATCCCGGTGGCCCACGCGAACGCGTACGCTCCGGTCGCGACGAGGTAGAGGTCGGAGCGGCCGGAGAGCAACCAGATGTGCAGGCCGTACACGAACCAGCCGAGCGCGGTCCACGCCACCGCGACGACCACGGTACGGCCGGGCAGCACGCTCTCCAGCGGCTCCTTGCGCGCGATCCGCAGCGCCAGGTTGAGACCCCAGGTGAGCACCTTGGGATGCAGGCACACGATGATCACCGGCACGAGCAGCACGAGGTACCAGGCCTTGCGCACCGCCTCCAGCGAGCCCAGCGTCGCCGCGGCGATCGAGACGGCGACGCCGAGGTTGATCACCAGGCTCAGCGAGATCGTCGCGAACGTGCGCCGCGGCGGGCTCCCGTGGTCGCGCCCGAGGTCCATCATCGCCGCGTACGCCCACACGGCGCCCGGGATGTACTTGCCCAGCTGGCCCACGAACATGATCCGCCCGGCGATCCGCAGCGGCACCCGCGTGCCCAGCCCCGCCAGGATCTCCCGCCAGGCCACCAGGATGAAGACCTGGCCGAGCAGCACCGCCGCGAACGCCCCGAGCACCGCCCACGGCGACATCGCCGCCACCGCCCCGGTGGTCTCGTCCCAGTTCGTGGCCAGCCCGTAACCCAGGAAGCCGAGGGCGATCAGGGCGAGGACGACGCGCAGCAGGCGACGGAGCATTCGCTCAGGCTACGCGTGCTCCGCCGGGCAGGCCAGACGGCGGCGCCGGAGACCGCGGGCGCGGCCCGCACCGGCTTCGTACCCATGCCCATTTGGGTACTGTGGGTCCTCGTGGGTAAGCAACGAGTCGCGCAGCTCGAATACTCGGAGTTCCAGTCCGCCATGCTCGACGAGGGCAAACGGCGGCGGAAGGCTGCGAAGATCATCGCGGTGCTCGAGCACTTCCGCGGGCCGCTGAGCGGGCTGACGGTGGGCGACGTGGGCTGCTCCGCGGGGTTCATCGCCGACGAGCTCGCGCAGGCCGGGGCGAAGCACACGCTGGGCATCGACATCGACGTGCCGGGGCTGCGCAAGGCCGCCGACCGGTTCGGCGAGCGGGTGGCGTTCGTGTGCGGCGACGGCACCGCGCTGCCGTTCCCCGACGGGTCGATCGACGTGCTGGTCTTCAACCACATCTACGAGCACGTGGTCGACCCCGACTCCGTGGTGGCCGAGATGCACCGGGTGCTGTCCGACGACGGGGTCCTATACCTGGGGCTGGGCAACCGGCTCGGCGTCATGGAGCCCCACTACAAGCTGCCGTTCCTGTCCTACCTGCCGCCCGCGCTGGCCGACCGCTACGTGCGGGCGTCCGGGCGGGCCGACCACTACTACGAGCGGTTCAGGACGCGGCGCGGGCTGCGCAGGATGCTGCGGGCCTTCCACGTGTGGGACTACACCTTCCCCGTGCTGGCCACGCCGGGTCAGTTCGCGGGGGGCGAGCTGTTCCCGGGCGCGCTGGGGCGGATCGCGCAGACCGTGCTGGCCCGCACTCCCCGCGAGGTGCTCAGGCTGCTGCTGCCCCTGGTGCCCACGTACCTGTGGGTGGCCACCAAGACGCCGCGGCGGCCCGCGGGCGCGGCGCTGCCCCAGCCGCCCGAGCGGGTCCGCCCGCTGTGACGACAGTGAAAGAGGAGGCCGTCCCGCGGCGCTCGCCGGTCCGCAGGCTCGTCCGGTACGGCTTCCTGGCCGTCGCGCTCGGCTTCGGCGCCTACGCCGTGGCCAAGCAGTGGGACACCGTGGTGGCCGGGTTCGCCAGGCTGTCGTGGGCCGCGCTGGCCGGGTCGCTGGTCGCCGTGGTCGCCGCGCTGCTCGGTGCCATGCTCACCTGGCGCACCCTCCTGGCCGACCTCGGCTCCCCGCTGCCGCTGAGGCCCGCCGCCAAGGTCTTCTTCGTGGGCCAGCTCGGCAAATACATCCCCGGCGCCGTCTGGCCGGTGATCGCCCAGATGGAGATGGGCCGCGACCTCGGCGTGCCGCGCTCGCGCAGCGCGGCGGCGTTCTTCCTGATGATGCCCATCCAGCTGGCGACCGGCCTGCTCGTCTCGCTGGTCACGCTCGGCTGGGACCGCTACGGCTGGCTGCTGCTGTTCATCCCGCTGCTGCTGGTCCTGCTGGAGCCCAAGGTCATCAACGCCGTGATCGGGTACGCCCTGCGCAAGCTCAAGCGGGAGCCGCTCGAACGCCCGCTCACTCGGCGCGGCATGCTCGCCGCCCTCGGCTGGGCGCTGGCCGGCTGGCTCTGCTACGGCGTGCACCTCTACTTCGTCGCCCCCCAGGGCGGCCTGCTCTTCGCCGTCGGGGCCTTCGCGCTGTCGTGGTGCCTGGGCATCCTGACCTTCGTCGTCCCGGCGGGCGCGGGCGTGCGGGAGGTGGCGATGGTCGCGGTGCTGGCGCCTCACGTGGACGGCGGCGCGGCGATCGCGGTGGCTCTTTCATCCCGCATTGTCATTATTTTGGGGGACCTGATCTGCGCCGGTATGGCGGGAATCGCAGCGCGTCGCAACTCCGTGTGATTTGACCGGCGATTTAGGGGAGGCTGGTCATAAGCTGAACTTCAGAGGGGGACACCAGTCCCACGTTGATCTTGAGGGGAGAAGATCTACGTAATGCCTCGAGTGCTCGTCGACGCGGCGGCGGTCCCCGCGGACCGTGGCGCGTTGATCAGATATGTGGACGGGCTCGTGGCCGCGCTCGACCGGGCCGGCGCAGACCTCGCGGTGGTCTGCCAGCGATCGGAGGCCGAACGCTACCGGCGCCTCGCGCCCTCGGCCCTGGTCCTCCCGGGGCCCGTGGCGATCTCCAACAGGGCCGCCCGGCTCGCCTGGGAGCAGACCGGCCTGCCGCTGCTCGCCCGGCAGGCGGGGGCGGACGTGATCCACGCCCCCTACTACTCCATCCCGCTCGGTTCGGGCCTGCCGACCGTGGTGACGATCCACGACGCCACCTGGTTCACCGAGCCCGACCAGCACAGTCCGCGGGCGTCGTTCTTCCGCTCCGCCACCCGCACCGCCGTGCGCCACGCCCGGCGGGTGATCGTGCCCTCCAAGGCGACCAGGGACGAGCTCGTCCGCGTGCTCGCCGCCGACCCCACCCGCATCGACGTCGCCTACCACGGAGTCGACCTGGGGCAGTTCCACCCGCCGAGCGACGACGAGATCCGCCGGGTCGCGCTGCGGTGCGGGCTGCACGGCCAGCCCTATGTGGCGTTCCTGGGCGCGCTCGACCCCCGTAAGAACGTTCCCAACCTCATCCGCGGTTTCGCCGCCGCCGCGAAGCACCTGGACGCGCCGCCCGCGCTGGTGATCGGCGGCGGGGTCCACGAGGACGACGTCGACGCCGCCTGCCGGGAGGTGGAGGCCACCGTCAGGGTCATCCGGCCCGGCTACCTGCGCGCGCCCGACCTGCCCGGGTTCCTGGGCGGGGCGCTCGTGGTGGCCTTCCCGTCGCGCGGCGAGGGGTTCGGCCTGCCGGTGCTGGAGGCCATGGCCTGCGGCGCGCCGGTCCTGACGACACATCGCTCGTCTCTGCCAGAGGTCGGCGGCGACGCCGTGGCCTACACTGAGCCGGACGCCGACAGCATCGCCGTGGCGCTCGGACACCTGCTGGGCTCCCCCGCCCGCAGGGGGGAGCTGCGGGAGGCGGGGCTGGCAAGAGCACGCGAGTTCACCTGGGACGCCTCGGCCGAGGCGCATCTCAGCTCTTATCAACGCGCGATCGAATAGTTCGGTAACCTCACCGAGTGATGGAGAGCTCTTTGCCAGACCTCGAGGCGATCCTCCTGGTCGGGGGGCAGGGCACGCGCCTGCGTCCGCTGACACTGGGCACGCCGAAACCGCTGCTGCCGACCGCCGGAGTGCCGTTCCTGGCCCACCAACTCGCCCGTGCGCGATCTTTCGGGGTCCGCCGGATCGTGTTCGCCACCTCCTACAAGGCGTCGATGTTCGAGCCCGCCTTCGGTGACGGGTCGGCGTTCGGGCTCTCACTCGAATACATCACCGAGGAGACGCCGCTGGGCACCGGCGGTGCGATCCGCAACGCCGCCGAAGCCCTCACGGCGGGGCCGTCCGACCCGGTCCTCATCCTCAACGGGGACATCCTCTCCGGCCACGACATCGGCGATCAGGTACGCACCCACCTGGCACGACATGCCGCTGTAACGCTCCATTTGACAGAAGTCGATGATCCCTCCCGGTTCGGGTGCGTCCCTACCGACGAGACCGGGCGGGTGACGGCCTTCCTGGAGAAGACGCCCAACCCCGTCACCAACCGGATCAACGCCGGCTGCTACGTGTTCACCCGGTCGGTGATCGACTCGATCCCCCGCGACGAGATCGTGTCCGTGGAGCGGGAGACGTTCCCCGGGCTGATCGAGGCGGGCGAGCTGGTGCTGGGCTACGCCGACCGCACCTACTGGCTCGACGTCGGCACCCCGGCGGCCTTCGTGCGGGGGTCGCGCGACCTGGTGCTGGGGCGGCTCGACTCGCCCGCGTTGCCGGGGCCGACCGGGGAGTTCCTCGCTCTGGAAGGGGCTCAGGTCTCGCCTGAGGCCAAGGTGCAGGGCGGCACGGCGGTCGGCGCGCAGGTCGTGGTCGAGTCCGGGGCGACGGTGGTGGGCTCGGTGCTGAGCGACGACTGCGTCATCGAGGCGGGCGCCTCCGTGACGGACTCCGTGGTGGGGCGGGGCGCGCGGGTCTGCGCGGGCACGGTGGTGTGCGACGCGGTGATCGGCGACGGCGCCATCGTGGGGCCGGGCAACGAGCTGCAGAACGGCGTGCGCATCTGGCCGGGCGTGGAGCTGCCCGAGCGCGCGATGCGCTATTCGAGCGACGTCTGAGCCTCTGCCCTTGCTCCTGCGGCCCGGTCACGGGCAGCGCGGCGGTGGGGGCAGACTGGACGGGTGAGAGAGCGCAGGTGGGTGCCCGAGGGGCCGCTGGACGTGGGGCTGGCGTTGCAGCCGCACAAGCGCGGCGGCGGGGATCCCACCTGGCGGCAGGGCTCTGACGGGTCCGTGTGGCGCACGTCCAGGACGCCCGACGGGCCGTGCACGCTGCGGGTGAGCGTCAAGGCCGGGTGCGTGCACGGGCAGGCGTGGGGGCCGGGCGCGGAGTGGGCGCTGGAGGCGCTGCCTGCGCTGTTGGGGGCACTCGACGACGCTTCCGGATTTGTCGCCAAGCATGAGGTTTTGGCGGAGGTTGTCAGGAAAAATCCGGGTTTGCGGATCGGGCGTACCGGGCGGGTCATGGAGGCCCTCGTACCGGCCGTGCTCGAGCAGAAGGTGGTCGGGCAGGAGGCGTGGCGGGCCTGGCGGTGGCTGCTCGGCCGGTACGGCGAGCCCGCGCCCGGACCCGCGCCCGAGGGGATGCGGGTCGTGCCCGAGACCGTGGTGTGGCGGCAGATCCCCAGCTGGCACTGGCACCGCGCGGGAGCGGAGGCCGTCCGCGCCCGGACGATCGCGAACGCCGCCTGGCACGCCGACAAGCTGGAGGCCGCCGCGACCACCGAGGAGCTCGACCGGCTGCTGCGGGCGCTGCCCGGGATCGGGGTGTGGACCTCGGCCGAGGTGCGCCAGCGCGCGTTGGGCGACCCGGACGCGGTGAGCGTCGGCGACTACCACCTGGCCAAGCTCGTCGGCTACGCGCTGACCGGGGAGAAGACCGACGACCCTGGGATGTTGCGGCTGCTGGAGCCGTACCAGGGGCATCGGCACCGCGCGGCGGTGCTGGTCTGGCTCACCGGCCTGCGCCCGCCCGCGCGCGGGCCCCGGATGTCCGTACGCGACTATCGGTCCTTCTGACGCGCCGGGCCCCTGGGTGCGTGCGGCGAACTCAGCCGTCGTACTGTGCCCGTATGAGTCTCGTCAGTGATTCCGCACTCCGCCGGGCCCTCGCACGTGCCCGCGACGGCAAGGCCCTCGACGTCACGGAGGTGACCGTCCTCCTGCAGGCCAGGGGCGAGCACCTCGACGCCCTGCTCGAACATGCCTCCCGCGTGCGTGACGCCGGGCTGCGGGCGGTCGGCCGCGAAGGGATCATCACGTACAGCAAGAAAGTGTTCATCCCGTTGACCCGGCTCTGCCGGGACCGTTGTGGTTACTGCACCTTCGCGACCGCGCCGCACACGCTGCCCGCGCCGTTCCTGAGCCCTGACGAGGTGCTGGAGATCGCCCGGCAGGGGGCAGCCATGGGATGCAAGGAAGCGCTGTTCACGCTGGGGGACCGGCCTGAGGACCGCTGGCACCAGGCGCGCTCCTGGCTCGACGCGCACGGCTATGACGACACCCTTTCTTATGTGCGGGCCATGGCGATCGGAGTGCTGGAGGAGACCGGGTTGCTGCCGCACCTCAACCCGGGGGTGCTGACCTGGCGTGACCTGCAGCGGCTCAAGCCCGTCGCGCCGTCCATGGGGATGATGCTGGAGACGACGTCGCGGCGGCTGTTCGAGGAGAAGGGGGAGGCCCACTACGGGTCGCCGGACAAGGACCCGGCCGTACGCCTGCGCGTCCTGGAGGACGCCGGCCGGACGAACGTGCCCTTCACCACCGGGATCTTGATCGGCATCGGCGAGACCATCGAGGACCGGGCCGAGTCGATCTTCGCGATCCGGCGGGTGGCGCGCGAGTACGGCGGGATCCAGGAGGTCATCGTCCAGAACTTCCGCGCCAAGCCCGACACCGCGATGCGAGGGCTGCCCGACGCGTCCCTGGAGGAGCTGGCGGCCACGATCGCGGTCGCGCGGCTCGTGCTCGGGCCCCGGGTCCGCATCCAGGCGCCGCCCAACCTGGTGGACTCCGAGTACGCGCTGATGATCCGGGCGGGCATCGACGACTGGGGCGGGGTGTCGCCGCTCACCCCCGACCACGTGAACCCCGAGCGGCCCTGGCCGCAGATCTCCCTCCTGGAGACCCGGACCGCCGAGTCCGGGTTCCAGCTCCGGGAGCGGCTGACGATCTATCCCGAGTACGTGGTGGCCGGGGAGCCGTGGCTGGACCCCCGGCTCTTCGCCCACGTGGCCGCCCTGGCGGACCCCGCCACGGGGCTCGCCCGCCCTGACGCCGAGCTGCGGGGGTTGCCGTGGCAGGAGCCGGACGGCGGGTTCGCGTCGTCGGGACGGGTCGATCTGCACGTGGAGGTGGACACGGCGGGGCGCACGCACGATCGGCGGGACGACTTCGACCACGTCTACGGCGACTGGACCGCCCTCCGCGACCGCCTCCCCTCGGCCGCCACGTCATCGTCCACCGCGCCGTCGGACGGTGCGGGGTCGGATCTCGCCGCACGCGTTGCGCCGAGCACCGCCGCCGGGGTCCCCGCCGCGCCGGCGCCCGGAGCGCGGGTTGCGGAGGGCACGGACGCTGACCCCGTACACCCCGACGCGGGGCCGGCGGGCGCTGTGGCCGGGGGCGCTTCGCTCACCGGCGCCGGTGCGGGGAGCGGGACGCCTGGGGAAGTGCGGCGGGCGTTGCGGAGGGCGGCGGCCGATCCGGGTGGGTTGAGTGACGCCGAGGCCGTGGCGTTGCTGGCCGCCGAAGGCGAGGCGCTGGACGAGCTGGCCGCCATCGCCGACGACCTCCGCCGGCAGGCCGTGGGTGACGAGGTCACCTACGTCGTCAACAGGAACATCAACTTCACGAACGTGTGCTACACCGGATGCCGCTTCTGCGCCTTCGCCCAGCGCAGGACGGACGCCGACGCGTACACCCTGAGCCTGGACCAGGTGGCCGACCGGGCGCAGGAGGCGTGGGACGCGGGCGCGACCGAGGTGTGCATGCAGGGCGGCATCCACCCCGATCTCCCCGGCACCGCGTACTTCGACCTGGCCAGGGCGGTCAAGGAGCGGACGCCCGGGATGCACGTGCACGCGTTCTCCCCGATGGAGGTCATCAACGGGGCCAGCCGCACCGACATGTCCATCCAGGCGTGGCTGGAGGCGGCCAAGGAGGCCGGGGTCGACTCGTTGCCCGGGACGGCAGCCGAGATCCTGGACGACGACGTCAGGTGGGTGCTGACCAAGGGGAAGCTGCCCGCGAAGGAGTGGGTCGAGGTCATCACGACGGCCCACAAAGTGGGCATCCCGACCACGTCCACCATGATGTACGGGCACGTCGACAACCACCTGCACTGGGTCAGGCACATCAAGCTGATCCGCAGCCTCCAGGAGCGGACCGGCGGGTTCTCCGAGTTCGTGCTGCTGCCGTTCGTGCACACCAGCGCCCCCATCTACCTGGCCGGGATCGCCCGCCCGGGCCCCACGGCGGCAGAGAACAGGGCCGTGCACGCGCTCGCCAGGATCCTCCTGCACGGCTCGATCAAGAACATCCAGTGCTCCTGGGTGAAGCTCCGCGACGATCTGTGCCGCCAGGTGCTCCAGGGCGGCGTGAACGACCTCGGCGGCACCCTCATGGAGGAGACCATCAGCCGCATGGCGGGCTCGGAGAACGGCTCGTACAAGACGATCAGCGAGCTGCGCGAGATGGTCGAGGTCACCGGCAGGCCGGTCAGGCAGCGCACCACCGAGTACGGCGTCCCTGCGGACGAACGGCTCGCGGCGTCCGAGGCCAGCGACGGCGTGTGCAAGAGCGTCCGGAGGGTCCTGCCGATGGCGTAGTTGTAACATGTTCTAACAAGGCTTGCGCCCGCCATGGGAGGCGCTGGAAGAATCATCACTCCCCTGGGAGAGAGGTTCACCGTGCGGTTAGGTCGGCACCGCGCTCCGCTGCCCGCTGAGCTGCGACGCAGGAAGGCTTTACGGCGCGGCATGCTGGCGGGCCTGACCGCGGTGGCCATCGTGGCCGCCGGCCTCGTGGTGGTGTTCGGCAGTGGCGGCCTGCTGTGCAGCACACGAGAGCCTGTTCTGGTCAGCGTCGCGGCGGCCGTCGACGTGGCCCCGGCGGCCATGGAGGCCGCCGAGCGGTTCAACGAGACGAAGACGTCCGTGGGTGGCCGGTGCGTGCTGGTCCAGGTGACCGAGCAGTCGCCGGCCACCGTCCTGCGCACGCTGATCGGCGACCGCGCGGGCGTCCTGCGCGAGCGGCCCGACGGGTGGATCGCAGACTCGTCGGCCTGGATCAGGCTGGCCCGCCAGCAGGGCGCGAGCGCGCTGCCCGCCGGTGAGAGCGTGGTGGCGACCTCGCCGCTGGTGTTCGCCACCCGCTCGTCGCTGGCCCAGCGCTTCTCCGTGGGTAAGACCGAGATGAACTGGCGGATGGTCTTCCCCGCCACCGTGCGCGGGCGGCTGACGCCCAACTCGGACGAGCCGGACGTCGTACGCGTACCAGACCCGTCGCTGGCCGGGGCGGGCATCGCGACCGTGGCCGCCGCCAGGGACGTCGTCGGCACGGGGCCGGAGGCGGACAAGGCGCTGACCGCGTTCGTACGGTGGGCGCAGGCCGGCTCCGCCCCCGACTACCGCAGCATGCTGGCGGCGGTCGACGACCACACGTTCTGGCAGCGTCCGGTCGTCATCGTCCCCGAGCAGTCGGTCTGGAACCACAACCAGCGCCCCTCCGCCGACCCGGTCGTCGCGCTGCACCCGCGCGAGGGCACGATCAACCTCGACTACCCGTACGTCGTCACCGCGACCGACCCCACGGTGGCCGAGGCGTCCACGGTCTTCGCCGACTGGCTGAAGGGCTCGCAGGCGCAGGACATCGTCCGGCGGGCCGGGTTCAGGTCGGGCGACGGCACCCTGGGCCCCATCTCGCCGGGGCCGCAGATCCCCTCGGAGACCCCGAAGACCAGGTCGTCGGTGTCGTCGCAGGACATCGACGAGGCGCTGCGGGCCTGGAGCCGGCTGGCCCCGCCGACGAACATCCTCGTCCTGGCCGACACCTCCAAGCACATGGCCGAGTCGCTGAACGGCACCACCAGGATCAGCATCGCGCTGGACGCGGCCAAGATCGGGCTGCAGCTCTTCCCGGACTCGACGCACATGGGCCTGTGGGAGTTCGCCGAAGGGCTGGGCGGCCTCAAGCCCTACCGGGAGCGGGTCGGGCTCGGCCCGATCAACGAGCCCCAGACCGGACAGGTGGTACGCAAGAGCCGCCTCGCCGAGCTGACCGGCACGATCACCGCCCATCCCACCCTGGACAGCTCGCTCTACGACGCGATACTCGGCGGCTTCCGCAAGGTCACCAGCGAGTACCGCGAGGAGATGAACAACGCGCTCCTGGTGATCACGGCCGGCAAGGACGACGGCAAGGGCACGAAGCTGCCGGAGCTCCTCGACAAGCTGCGCCACGAGTGGAACCCCGACAAGCCCATACAGATCATCATCATCGCCTTCGGCAAGGGCGTCGATCACGACAGCCTGTCGCGGATCACGGCCGCCACGAACGGCTCGCTGCACGAGGCCCAGGAGCCGGGGGAGATCATCGACGTCTTCCTCGCCGCCCTGGCCCGCCGGCTCTGCCACCCCACCTGCAAGCCGACCCCATGAGAAAGGGGGCGCTCCTGGCGGAACGCCCCCTTCTGGCTGGCTAGACGCGCTGCCAGAGCGCCGGGACGTTGGGCGGCTCCCAGCCGGCCAGCGCGGTGTGGGCCTGGATGCAGCGGTACGTGACGCCGTTGTAGGTGACGGTGTTGCCGACCGCGTACGCGGTGCCGGCCTTCCACGTGCCCGACGGCGTCGTGGGAGTGGGCGTGGGCGTCGGGTTGGGGGTCGGCGTGACGGTCGGGGTGGGGGTCGGGGTCGGGTTGCCGCCACCGCCGCCGATCTGCAGGTCGATGCACGAGTAGAAGGCGTTGGCGGTGTCGGAGATGTTCCAGATCGCCAGGACCTTCTGCCGGCCCGAGTAGCCGGACAGGTTGACCGTGTGCGAGACCGTCGCGGGCGGCTGCTGACCGTTGCCGTTGAAGACGGCGACCCGCGTGTTGCCGATGTAGTACTCGTAGTTGAGCGTGGCGTGCCTGGCGGTGAACGTCCAGTTGAAGGTCACCGTGGTGCCCACCTGGGCGACCGGCCACGGCTTGCTCTCGTCGCTGAGCTGCGCGAACTGCGACAGGTTGGCGTGGCAGCTCCGCAGCCCCTTCGGGCCCTCCACGCTCTGCGGCTCGTAGATGATGTTGCCGCAGTTGGGGACCTTGCCCTGGGCGCAGTTGGCCTGCCGGCTGGGCGGGGAGTTGACGTAGCCGTGCGCGAACGCCGGCGCCGTGTTGAACAGCGTGGTGGCGACGGCGATCACCACCACGGCGACTAACGTGAGCGTCCTTCTCATGAAGTTGCTCCTTCACATGGGGGGATGCCCCAAATGTAAAGGAAACTTTCCTAACGGTAAATGCCCGTCTGACCTATCCTTTCGGGCCGCGGTCAGCGCGTGACGATGAAGTCGTCCGGGTCGCGGGGCGCGCGGTCGCGCGGCGGGGCGGCCGCGTGGCCGACGGCCACGCAGCCCATCGGGTCCCAGGAGCCGGGCAGGTCGAGCACCTCGCGGACCACCGGGCGGCAGAACATCGTGGACGACACCCACGCCGAGCCCAGCCCCTCGACGGCGAGCTGGATGAGGAGGTTCTCCACCCCGGCGCCGGCCGCCACGACGAACATCTCCCGCTCCGACGCGTTGCGCCGATCGTCGCGGTAGGTGTGGGAGCCCTCCATCACCAGGCACGGCACGACCAGACAGGGCGCGTCGCGCAGCACGTCGCCCCGCCTGATCCGCTTGGCGATCGACTGCTCGCTGAACCCGTCGCCGCGCAGGTCCTCGATCCACGCGTCGCGCATGGCGTCGAGCAGCTTGGTGCGCGTCTCCGGCGACTCGACCAGCACGAACCGCCAGGGGGTCGTGTGGTGCGGCGCCGGTGCGGCGATGCCCGCCGCGACCGCCCTGCGTACCTTCGCCGGATCGACCGGCCGGTCCGAGAACTCCCTGATCGTACGGCGGGCGAACACGACATCCCGCGACCCGTAGCGGAACAGGTCGTCGTCGGCCGGCCGCACCAGCGGCCTGACCCCGGGCCCGTCGTCGTCGGTGACCAGGTGGGACAGCCCGCGCACGATCGCCACCGGGACCCCGCCGAGCTTGCCCTTGACCAGCTCGGCCGCGCCCGCGATCTCGTCGGCCAGCGCGGTGACGGTGGCGTTGAGCTCGTTGCCGTAGCCGTCGGAGGTGCCACGGAAGTCGTCGAGCGGGCGCATGCCCGCCACCCCGATGGCCACGTCGGTGAGCCCGTTGCGCCACGGGCGGCCGAACGTGTCGGAGACGATCACGCCCGCCCGCACGGCCAGGCCCTTCCTGATGCGCCTGGCCGAGGCGTCGGAGTCTTCGGGGAGGAGGAGCACGGTGCCCGGCTCGGTGTTGGAGGCGTCGACCCCGGCGGCGGCCATGACGAAGCCGTGGCGGGTCTGGGAGATCACGGTGTCGCCCCGCCTGGCCACCACGCGCTCGGTCTCGTCCTCGATGGCCTGGGTGCGGTCGGGCGCCCGGCGGACGCGGCCCTCGGCCTTGCTTATGATCTTGGACGTGACGACCACGATGTCGCCGTCCCGCAGGCCGGCGTCCTTGAGCAGCTCCGCGACGTCGTCGCCGGGCCGCACCTCGCCGATGCCCTCGACGGCGATCACCTCGAAACGCCGGGGGGCGCTGGTCATCGGGCGAGCTCCTGGGCCAGGTCGAGCGCGGTGCGGGCGATGTCGGCGGCGGCGTCGGCGTCGTGCATGAGGATCGGCCGGGCGATCACCCGTACGCCGTCGAGCGCGACCCCTTCGTCCTCCTCCGCCACCAGCCACCCGTCGATCAGCTCCGGGCCGTACAGGTCGAGCACGGCCTGCGCCGTCGTCTCCACCCCGATGGCGGTCAGGCAGGCGTCGGCCATGCCCCTGACCGGCGCGCCGCCGATGATGGGCGAGACCCCGACCACGGTCTTGGGCAGCAGGGCGTCGCGGATGCCCGGGACCTGCAGGATCGTGCCGATGCTCACGACCGGGTTGGACGGCGGCAGGATCACCACGTCGGCCTGCTCGATCGCGTCGAGCACGCCCGGCGCGGGCTTGGCCGTGTCGGCCCCCACCAGCGCGAACGACTGCGCCGGGACCGAGGCGCGCAGCCGTACCCACCACTCCTGGAAGTGGATGGCGCGCTTGCCGTTTTCGTCCTCGATGACCACGTGGGTCTCGCAGCGGTCGTCGGTCATCGGCAGCAGCCGCACGCCGGGCTGCCAGCGCGCGCACAACGCCTGCGTGATCTGGGAGAGTGGGTAGCCGGCCTCCAGCATCTGCGAGCGCACGATGTGGGTGGCGAAGTCGCGGTCGCCGAGCCCGAACCACTGGGGCTCCACGCCGTACGCGGCCAGCTCCTCCTTGACGACGTGGGACTCCTTGGCGCGCCCCCAGCCCTGCTCCTCGTCGATGCCGTTGCCCAGGGTGTACATCACGGTGTCGAGGTCGGGGCAGACCCGTAGGCCGAACAGGGTGATGTCGTCACCCGTGTTGCCGATGACGGTGATGGTGGCATCCGGCGCGGTCGCGCGCAGTCCGCGCAGGAAACGGGCGCCGCCGATGCCGCCCGCGAGTGACACGATGTGCATGCCGCCAGTCTTCCATCGGCCCCTGACAGCCCCGTCTCGGGTGTGGTTTTACCCCACTTGTTATGAGAGAAGTGCCAGGTGTAGGCCGAATTGGGATGCAGGAGGTTCCTGGGACCCCCGCCACCCGAGTCGGTCATGTGGCAAACTCCCTTCGGGCTAAAGGGTCCGATGGGGGTACTTGTGAGCAAATTTGACGTCGCCCGGCTGAAGGAGCCAGGCGCATGGATCATGCTCGTCCTCGGCTTGCTGACCGTGCTGTTGACGGTCGGCGACGTCCTGGTCGGCTCGTCGTTGTCCCTGACGAGGCGGGCGGCGGCGAACGTCCTGGACCTGGCGAACCCCGTCGTGCCCGCACTGCTGCTCGGAGCCGTGCTGCTGGTCACCAAGGTCGGCGAACCGTCGCCCAAGGCCAAGCCGATCATGTACGGGTCGGCGGTCGGGCTGGTGCTGGCCACGGTGTTCGGCATGCTGTCGCTGATCCTCGGCCTGTTCTCCGGGCTCGGGGCCTGGCCGACGATGCAGCTGGTGCTCCTTGGCGTGCCTTCCGTCGCGTTGATCGCCGTCGCGCTGGTGTACCTGATCCCGCAGATCCTGCCGGAGCGGCCCGTCGCGCAGGTCTACCACCACCCGAACCTCGGCCAGCAGGCGCCCTGGCAGCAGCAGCAGTTCGGCCAGCCCGACCAGCCGCAGCACTTCGGTCAGCCCGACCAGGCCCAGCAGTTCGGCCAACCCGAGCAGCCTCAGCAGGGCTTCGGGCAGCTGGAGCAGCCGCAGCAGGCCCCCGGTTTCGGGCAGCCCGAGCAGGCTCCCGGCTTCGGCCAGGCCCCTTACGGCCAGCAGCCGCCCTCGGGCGCGTACGGCCCGCAGCCGGGCTTCGCCCAGCAGCCGCCGTCCGGCCAGCAGCCCGGCTACGGGCAGCAGCCCCCTTCCGGCCAGTACGGCCAGCAACCCCCGTCGGGCCAGTACGGCCAGCAACCCCCGAGCTTCGGCGGCCAGCCCGAGCCCCAGGCCGCGCAACCGGAGCCGCAGCCCCAGCTGCACGTGATCAGGGGCGCCCTGCCCGCCGCCCCGTCGGACCAGAGCCAGCCCGAGCAGCCCTACCCCGCGCCCAGCTTCGGCCCGCCGGAGCAGAGCCAGCCCGACCAGTCCTACTCCACGCCGAGCTTCAGCCCGTTGGAGCAGAGCCAGCCGGACCAGCCCTACGCGCCGCAGAGCTTCGGATCGGTCGACCAGAGCCAGCCCGAGCAGTCCTTCGGCCCCCAGGGCTTCGGGTCGGGCCAGCCCGAGCAGCCCTACGCTCCCCAGGGCTTCGGATCGAACCAGCCTGAGCAGCCCTACGCCCCGCAGGGTTTCGGGGCGGGCCAGCCTGAGCCGTCCTTCGCCCCGCAGGGCTTCGGACCGGGGGAGGCGGGCCAGGGCTATTCCTCGCCGAGCTTCCAGCCGGTGGAGCCGCCCGAGCAGTCCTTCGCTCCCCAGGGCTTCGGACCGGGCCAGCCTGACCCGTCCTATGCCCCGCCGAGCTTCGGCTCGTCGGACCAGGGCCAGCCGGACCAGGCCTACGCCCCGCAGGGCTTCGCCCCGTCGGCCTACACCCCCGCCGACACGGCCCCCTCGGCCTCCTCGGCCCAGGAGTACTCCACCCCGCCGGCCGTCGAGTACCAGCCCGCCCCGTACGTACCGGCAGACAGCCAGCCGAGCGCCTACGGCCAGCCCAGCCCCAACCCGTACGCGCCGCCCGGGACCGACCAGCCCAGCCCGTACGCCCCGGCCGCGGACCAGCAGCCCAATTCCTACGCCCCGCCCGCGGACCGCCCGAACCCGTACGCGCCCCCGGAGGCCGCGCCCAACGCGTTCGCCGACCAGGCCTTCCCGACGCCGGCCGGCGACACCGCGCCGAGCGTCCCCTACCCGCCGGCCGCCGAACAGCAGCCGCAGCAGCCGTACTTCGGCCAGAGCGCCTTCGACCAGCAGGGCGGCCAGCCGTTCACCGGCTACTCGGGCCGCGAGTACGCCACCCCGTCCGCGTACCAGGAGCCCGACCCGCCCGTGGACCCGCGCTCCCAGCAGCTCATGGACGCCTACCAGCAGGCGGAGACGTACCAGCACTCCACCGGCCAGCACTCGACGGCCCAGCACTCCACCGCGGGCACCCAGCCGGAGCTGCGCGTGCCCGACTACTCCAGCCAGGCGCCCAGGTCGTACGAGGACCCGCTCGGCCACCCGCAGCCCCAGCAGGGTGGTTACGAGCCTCAGCAGGGCCAGTACCGGCCCACCCACCAGGCGCCCCAACAGCAGCAGCCCTGGCCCCACCAGGCGGAGCCTGTCGGCGACGCGACAATGCGGCTCGACTCCACCCCCTACGGCGCGCGCCCGGGAGACGACCCCATCGACCCTACGGCCATATACACGCCCAACGAGCCCCGCAGGTAACGGACCGGTAATGAACGACTAGAGAGAAGGTGGGGCCTGGGCGGGTGTCTATCCCGCCCTGGTACGGTTCGGACCGCTGACAGGTTGAACGAGCCTTACGACGCCGCGCGCAAAAGGGTGTCGGCCGGGCGTGAACATCACATGCCAAGCACACCGGGGCGAGCTCTGGTCTTTCCCCGGATAGCTGCATGCCGCTTGACGTCAGCTACAGCACACGCGTGTAATTACAACCATGTTGTTACGCCTTCCGATGGGTGGGTAATAAGGAAGGCGTCCATGGGGGGCTCCATTGCGGGCGGGCGGCAGGGAGGTGTGCAGTGACCGATCCGGTCATCGCACAGGATCAGCTTGACGCTGAAGAACTCGGCTGGCAGGAGCGCGCGTTGTGCGCGCAGACGGATCCGGAGGCGTTCTTCCCGGAGAAGGGCGGCTCCACCAGAGAGGCCAAGAAGGTCTGCCGATCGTGCGAAGTCCGTGCAGAGTGTCTGGAATACGCACTCGAGCACGATGAGCGGTTCGGCATCTGGGGAGGGCTGTCCGAGCGGGAGCGCAGACGGATCAAGCGCCAGGCCGTTTAGGTATATGGGCGGAAGGGTCACGCGGTCGAACGCGTGACCCTTTCCGCATCTGCTGTCCCAGCTGTCACAGGTATATGGTGGGCGCGCCTGCTCTACCCCCCTCAGGAGCATCCGCCCATGTCACGTCCCTATGTCACCGTGATCGTCGTCGCGCACGACGGCGCGCGCTGGCTGGGGGAGACGCTGCGTGCTCTGGTGAACCAGAGTCGCAGGCCGGACCGCGTGGCCGGCGTCGACAACGGCAGCAGGGACGGCTCGGCCGACCTGCTCGCCCAGGCGTTCGGCCGCGGCAACCTGATCTCCCTGCCGCGCTCCACCGGCTTCGGCGAGTCCGTCGCCGAAGTCCTCGCCAAGCTGCCACCCGCCGGAAGCGACGAGTGGATCTGGCTGCTGCACGACGACTGTGCCCCCGACAGGCGCGCGCTGGAGGCGCTGCTCACCGCGGCGGCGCAGGATCCGAAGGCCGCCGTGCTGGGCCCGAAGCTGCTCGACTGGCTCGACCGCCGGCGGCTGCTCGAAGTGGGCGTCACCGTGGGCCGTACCGGGCGCAGGGAGACGGGGCTGGAGCCGCGCGAGTTCGACCAGGGGCAGCACGACGGGACGCGGGACGTGCTGTCGGTGTCCACGGCCGGGATGCTCATCCGGCGCGACGTGTGGGAGCGGGTCGGCGGGCTGGACCCGTTCTTCCCGCTGTTCCGCGACGACCTCGACCTGTGCTGGCGGGTGCGCAACGCCGGGCACAAGGTCCTGAACGTGACCTCCGCCGTGGCCTGGCACGCCGAGGCGGCGGCTCGCAGGCGGCGCAGGATCACGGTCAGCGGCGACCATCCCCGCAGGCTGGACAGGCGTAACGCGATCTTCGTGGTGATGGCGAACCTGCCGTTCGGCGCGATGCTCTGGGCGCTGCTGCGGAACGTGCTCGGCTCGGCCTTCCGCACGGCGCTGTTCGTGGTGAGCAAACAGCCCGCGAACGCGCTGGACGAGTTGGCGGCGATGGCGTCGATCCTGCTGCATCCGTTCCGGCTGCTGCGGGCGCGCCGGGCCCGCCGCCCCGCCGGAAACAGGCAGGCCCGCAAGAAGGGATATATCCGCATAAAGCGGTTGATGTCCCCTCGGGGTGCGGCCTGGCGGCGGCTCATCGACATGGTGCAGAGCTTCCTCGCCGGCGAGGCGCCCGTGGACTCGACGGGCCGCCACCACCACGCCACCGCCTCCACCTCCGCCGAGGACGAGTACGAGGTCGTGCCGGCGGACACCGGCGCGGTCAAACGCTTCCTCACCCGCCCCGGCGTCGTCCTCATGCTCGCGCTGACCGCGGTCGCGCTGGTCGCCGAGCGCTCCCTCCTCGGCGGCGAACGGCTCGGCGGCGGCGCCCTCGTCCCGGTCACGGGCGGCGCGGGCGACCTGTGGGCCTTCTACACCGAGGGCTTCCACGACATCGGGCTCGGCTCGAACGCCTGGACGCCCCCGTACGTCGCCGTGCTCGCGGCCCTGTCCACGCTCGCGTTCGGCAAGACGTGGCTGGCCGTGTCCGTGCTGCTGCTCGGCTCGGTGCCGCTGGCGGGCGCGACGGCGTGCCTGGCCACCCGGCACGTCATCCCGGCGGTGCCGGCGCGGGCCTGGGCGGCGGGGACGTACGCGCTGCTGCCCGTCGCGACGGGAGCGATCGCGGCCGGACGGCTGGGCACCGCGGTGGTGTTCGTGCTGGTGCCGCTCTACGCCTCGCTCGGGACGGTGGTGCTGTCCGGCGAACGCCGCCGCGCCCGCCGGGCCGCGTGGGCGCTCGGGCTGCTGCTGGCCGTGGGGACGGCGTTCGCGCCCCTGGTCTATCCGCTGTTCGCCGTGCTGGGGGTGCTGGCGGCCGTCGCGTTCCGCGGCGCGGTGACCTCGATGGCCATCGCGCTGGCGGTGCCTCCGGTGCTGCTCTTCCCCTGGCTGGCGGGGCTGGTGACCTCCCCGGGCAAGATCCTGCTGGAAGCGGGGCTGCACGATCCCGCCCTGGTGGACGCCGCGCTCGCCCCCGAGTCGCTGCCGGCGCTCAGCCCGGGAGGGCCCGGGCTGCCGCCGTTCTGGGTGACCGGGGGCCTGGTGGCCACGGCGCTGGCCGCGCTCCTCATGCGCCGCCAGCGGATGATCGTCGCCATCGGCTGGGGCATCACCCTGTACGGGGTGCTGGCGGCGATCCTGGTCAGCCGCGTCACCGTCGAAGGCGCACGGGCCTGGCCAGGGGTCCCGCTGGCGTTCGCGGGGACCGGGCTCGTGGTCCTCGTGGGCCTGACCGCCCACCGCCTGGCCGAACTCCGTGCCGGAGGCGCGCTGCGCCGGCTGGGGGCGATGGCGGTGGCGGCGGTGGCGTTCAGCACGCCGCTGCTGGCGGCCGGGTACTGGGTCGCCACCGGGGTGCGGGGACCGCTCGTGGGCGACGTGCCGGACGTGCTGCCCGTGCTGGCCGCCGCCCGTACCACGCAGGGGGAGCGCACGCTGGTGATCAAGGGCTCCTCGTTCACCGTGCTGCACGGCCGTACCCCGCTGATCGGCGAGTCGGAGCTCCCGATCGCGTCCGAGGCCCGCACCCGCCTGGGGGCTGCGGTCGAGGGCCTGGTCGGCGGCCGCGGCGGCGACGCGGCCACCCTGGGCAAGCTCGGCGTGGGCATGGTGGCCGTGGCGCCGCCCGTCTCCGCCGAACTGGCCAGAACGCTCGACTCGCAGCCGTCGCTGGCGCGCATGAGCCTGTCGGAGGCGGGCGGGCTGTGGCGGCTGGCCGAGCCGGTCGTCCGCGTACCCGCCCAGCCGGTCAGCGCCCTGCACACGCCCTGGCTGTGGACCCAGGCGGTGCTGGTGCTGGTGATCGCGGTGCTGGCGGCGCCGGGGCGGCGCGAAAGCGCCCCCGAGGCCGTGGAGGCGCCGCCGGCGGTCGCCGCCAGAATGGCTGTGAACGTGGCGGGTGGGCGATGAAGGCGTTCGTGGAGAACCGGTTCGGGCTGCTGACGCTGGTCGTCGTGGCACTGGCGGCCCTGTACGGCGTCGCGTACGTCACCAGGCCCTCCCCTCCGGCGGCGGCCGCCCCGCAACCGCAACCCAGGAAGGTCGCCGTCGAGTCGGTCACCGCGGTGTGCCCCGGCTCCAAGGGCGAGCGGGTCAGTGTCTACCTGCCCGGCACGCTCACCTACGAGCCGATGCGCGACGCCAAGCCGTACGTGACGAAAGGCCCCGGCGGGCTGGAGGCTGGCTACCTCACCCGCGCCACCCAGGGCGCCGGCCGCGGCCTCGCGGGAGTCCGCTGCACCGAACCCGCCCCCACGACCTGGCTCGTGGGCCCCGGCCCCGCCAACGCCGACGTCCGACTGCACCTCACGAACGCCGACAAGGCGCCGGCCCTGGCGGACATTCAGGTCTACGCGGCGGAAGGCCCCATCTCGGGCGACAAGGGCATCGGCCTGGAGATCGCGCCCGGCGAGCACCGCGAGATCGACCTCAAGACCATCGCCCCGTCGGCGGACATCATGGCCGTGAGCGTCACCACCGCCTTCGGCCGCCTCGCCGTCGCCGCCAGGACCGCCCTCGAAACCGGCGGCGTCGACTGGCTCCCCTCGGCCGCCCCGCCCGCCACCCGCGTCGTCGTACCCGGCCTCCCCGGTGGCGGCGGCCGCCGCGAACTCCTGGTCGCCGCCCCCGGCGAGAACGACGCCCAGGTGCGGATCAAGGCGGTGAGCGAGGACGCCGAGTACGCCATGAAGGGCCGCGAGTCGTTGGACGTGCCCGCAGGCAGCGTGGTCTCCCTGGACGTCACCACAGGTGTGGGCGGCTCCTCGGCGGCCCTGGTCCTCACCTCACCCACCCCGATCGTGGCCGGCCTCGTCATCACGGGCACGGGCGGACGCTCGGACGTCGCCTTCACCGCCGGCACCCCCGCGCTGGACCTGGGCAGCACGGTGGCCCGCAACGGCCCGGGCTCCAAGCTGATCCTCACCGCCGTCGGCGTCCCCGGCAAGGTACGGATCCAGGTGATACCCGAGAAGGGCCGGCCGGAGGAGCCGTTCGAGGTGTCGATACCGGCGGGCCGCACGAAGAACGTCAAACCGAAACCGAAGGGGGACTACGCGCTGGCGGTCACGCCGGTCGCGGGGGAGGTCTACGGCGCGAGAGTGATCGAGGACCACCTGAAAACCGGCCTCCTCCTCACCACCCAACCCCTGGCCCCTTCCCGCCTATGGACCCTGCTCCCACCCTTGACCGACACCCCCAACGTGGTTGCGCCTTAGACCCCGGGGACCGCATGGACCTCCGCGTTGCGAGGCGCTTCGCGCGAATCGGCTCCGGGCAGCGCTTCCCAAGGGGGCTCGCCCCCTTTCGATCCCCCAACGGCGAGGTCCTCGCACGGGGGCGCGCTTCGCGCGATGGAGAGCTCGGGCAGCGCCCTGTGGGGGCAAGCCCCCACACCCCCGGCGAGGGGCTTTCCAGCCCCTCGCGCTCCCCGGCCCCGGCCGTTCGGGGAATGCAGGAGTTGGCGGCGGAACAATCCGATATGCGGAGTGTGTGCGAGAAGCGATCTTGCCGTGCTGCATCGCTCCTGGTGGCCGTGGCCCTGGAACAACGAGGAATGCAGGCTGATCTCGAAAGCGACGAGGAAGCTTGGTAGCGCCGGAGGCCGATCAGGGGTCTCCCGCCAGGACTCGTCCACGGAGAGCCTCCAGCTCCCGTCGTAGGACACATGGGCCGACGACCATTTCACCTCGACGTTCCGCGATGAGTTTCGGGCGGTTCGCGAGTCCAACCAGGTGAACCGAACGACAGGAGGCCTGAAGTGGGCGAGCGAGTGAGTACGGGGGTCACCGGCGTCAGGACCGTCGGCGTTCCCGTCACCGACCAGGACCGTGCCGTCGAGTTCTATGTGGGCACACTGGGACTGGAGAAGCGGCTGGACGCGTCCGTAGAACAGCTCGGCGGGCGATGGATCGAGGTGGCGCCGACGGGAGCGACGACCACGATCGCGCTGATCCTGGCGGCTCCCGGAACGGCGGTCGGCGTCGAGACGGGCGTCCGGCTCGGCACGGCGGACGCGGCGTCCCTGCACAAGGAGCTGGTGGAGCGCAAGGCCGACGTGGACGAGCTGCTGCGGTGGGAGGGCGTCCCGCCGATGTTCGCCCTCCGTGACCCGGACGGCAACGGCCTCGAGATCGTCGAATAGCGGAGAGGGGAACCTGCGATGAGTGGCGCTACGCGAGCGGATGACGTGGTCCAGGAGCTGGACAAGGAGTTCACCGCGACACTGGTCAAGAGCCCGAACAAGGGTGGGTGGACGTACGTCGTGATGCCCGGGTCCGCCGAGTTCTTCGGCACCCGGGGACTGGTGAAGATTCGGGGGACCATCGACGGTCACCCGTTCCGGAGCTCGTTCATGGCTCTGGGGGACGGCACGCACAAGCTGCCGGTGAAGAACGACGTACGGGAGCTGATCGGGAAGGGGCCTGGGGACAGCGTCACCATTCGCCTGCTGGAACGAATCAAGTAACGGGGTGCAGGGAGTGCGAGTGTCTGTCGGCCTCCTTCGGCTCGGCTGCACCGGGCCGCATCTCCAGCCTTTGCGGGCCAGAGGACGGTAACCAGTCCGGGCCCTTGTCTCCATCCTGGTCCGATCGGTCAATGGGACAGGTGGGAGGTTTCCGTCGAAGTCCGGCAGTCGATTGCGGCCGCCTGACCGGC
This sequence comes from Nonomuraea sp. NPDC051941, assembly GCF_044593615.1. Taxonomy (NCBI): domain Bacteria; kingdom Bacillati; phylum Actinomycetota; class Actinomycetes; order Streptosporangiales; family Streptosporangiaceae; genus Nonomuraea; species Nonomuraea sp. NPDC051941. Next base: position 222,840 of record NZ_JBIUCF010000011.1, on the reverse strand, counting down.
CAACTTCCATGGGTGTCATGACCGTCACTCGTGAGGAGATCAGCGCCGTCCTCATTGTCCGGCTCGGTGCCCAGCGGAACGTGCACGCCGACATTGGCATCCAACAGCGCATGAACGTACGTCGCCTCATATATTCGACCGCTCTGGCAGCCCCGGTTCTGTACGCCGCGGTCAACATGACCGCGCTCCAGCTGATCGCCCATCCGACGGGAGAACTCAATCCCTGGTACGAAGAGCCATGGAATGACATGCTGCTGGAACAGCTGGAGCAGGAGGTCACGCATGCGCGGAATGTCACGCTCGGCATCACCCTGGTCCTGGCCGCCGAGGCGATTCTCATCGCCGTGCTCGACCGGCTGAACCATCGATCACCCTCCAGGTCCACCGTGCCGACCGGCGTCTGGTTCATCCTGTACGAACTGACTCTGGTCATGGGAGCGCTGCTCTCTCCCCTGACACGGGTTTGGCTGCTCAATGACGATGGCGATCTTGAGATGATGGCTCCCGAGTGGCATTCTCCGGCGTTGATCGCCATTCCCGTCCTCACTCTTATAGGCCTGATCGCTTGGATGTCCGGCCCGCCGGATGCCGTACCGGGTCCGCGCGATGAGCGGTGAGGAGGTCGGCGTGCCTTGGGGAAGGCGGCGCGCAGGCTTGATCCGTTGACGATGAAGGCGACCGCGGTGCACGAGACCTCCGGCCGTTCGAGCTACACCCACTTCCGCTTTTGCCTTCAAGGCCACGGACACTCGGATCACGCCGCGGCTCGAAGAGGTCATCGCGGTCGCCTGGAGGAGGCCAGTGGATCTGCCTTCCGCGTGCCTCGCGGACAGCGTCGCCGCGATATGACCGAGGGAGAATGGCAGCCATGACCGTCATAGGGTTCGGTGGGGAGCCTTCGTTAGCGAGCGACTTCGGGGTTGTGCGCGGAGTGGTGCCGTCATGTTTCGAGGGGTGAGGCGGCGGGCTGTTTTGACGACTCTGATCCTGGTCGTCGTGGGTGTCCTGGTGGTCGCATGCGTCTTCTTTCTTCCCGCCTGGATCGTCCGGCACGACCTTGGGAGCGGTTCGTCAGGGTTTTCGGCCGGTGACCGGCTCAAGGCCATCAACGACGTACGGGTGACCCTGTTGCAGGGGTTGGCCGCGCTGGTGGCGCTGGGGAGTGTTGCGCTGGGCGCCGTGATGACGCTGCGCCAGATCCGGGTGAGCCGGGAGGGGCAGTTCATCGATCTGTTCACCAAGGCCATCGACCAGTTGGCGAGCGATCACGTCGGAACGCGGATGGGCGGTGTCTACGCGATGGAGCAGATCGCGGGTGCCGCGCCGCACTACCGCGGTCACGCCGCCGCCCTGCTGGCCTCCTTCGTCCGGTTGCACGCGCCCTGGCCGCCAAGCCGCCCGACGCAGGAGGTCGACCTTGAACGGAAGCGCTATCACGGAGGGCTGCGCGACGATATCGGCGCGGCGATGGCGGTGCTCAGCCGACGAACGATGGTCCTTCCAGGCGACAGCATCGAGCTGGAGAAGATCGATCTACGGGCTGCCGACCTGGCCGGGTACGATCTGAGCCGATTCTGCTTCGCCGGATCCAACCTCGAGGGCGCGATCCTGACCGGATGCAACCTCACGGAGGCCACCTTCGCCGGCGCCATCCTGCGGAACGCCGACCTGACCGGCGCCGGTCTTTCTGGAGCGGATCTGAGCGATGCCGATCTCGCAGGGGCTGTCGGCATCGATTCGGGTCGGGCGGAGCCGACTCCGGCTGACGGTCGTGGTGCGGCTGGAGGGCCCTAGAGCGGGGCCCATGGCAGCTGGTGAAACCAAGGGGAGCGCACCGAAACAACGACGCCGGGCTCTCTGTCCCTCACCCCGCCGGCGTGGGCGATCCCCTGAAGCCGACCTCTAAGCGGAGCGCCTGCGTACCGATTCCTTCTCTTCTGGCGGCAGGGCCTCGGCGACCAGCAGCCGCGGCAGTAGTTCCGGCTCCAAGGTCATCGCACGGAAGACCAGCGCGACGCTCACATCATGATCGGGCCGGTGCACGATCTCGACCGGGTCACCGGCGCGGATATCACCGGGCTCGATCACGCGCAGGTACGCGCCCGGCCGTGCGGCCTGTGTGAAACGCTTGATCCAGCCGTCACGCTCCAGCCAGCCCTGGAAGGTCCCACACGGGATCCGCGCGCACGACACCTCCAGGACGACGTCCGGCCCGATCCGCCAACGTTCACCGATCAGGGCACCGTTGACGTCCAGACCCAGACTTGTGAGGTTCTCCCCGAAGACGCCGTTTGTGAGCGGCCTGCCCAACTCGGCCTCCCAGGTGTCGAGATCCTCGCGGGCATACGCGTAGACGGCCTGGTGAACACCACCATGGTTCTTCACGTCGTACACCCGATCGCCGGCGAGACCGACCTCACCGGTGCCCTTCGGGCCCGGGGCTGTCACAGCGACCGGGCCGTGGACGGGCCGCTTGTCGATGCCCGTCGCGCTCAGGCCCTTCCAGGGGTTGGGCCGGGGGCTGCCGATGTTGACGGAGAGGAGCTTCATAAGGCGTGACGGTACGGCCCTCATCCACGCTCTCGCGACTGATTTCTCCTGGACCCGTTGGAAGCTCGTCGCGGGCCCCCGCAGGGCGCCGGCCGAGTTCCCCACCGCGCGAGGACCGCGCCTTCAGGCGATCCGGGCGAAGCGTCCCCCATGCGAGGATCGTGCCCCGGGGATCCGTACGGGGCTCAGCGGCGGTCGTCGTAGCCGGGGTCGACGGTTTCGGGGGAGAGGCCCAGGAGGGTGGCCACTTGTTCCACCACCGTGTCGTGGACCATGGCGCCGAGGGTGTCCCGGTCTCTGGCGCGTGCTTCGAGCGGGCGGCGGTAGACCACGATCGACGCCGGGTTCTGGCCGCTTGCGGCGTCGGCGCGGCCGAAGGGGATCGGGTCGGTGCCCAGGCTCGGGCCGTCGCCGAGTTCGCTCAGCGGAGGGACCTCTTCCACCGCGAACTCCACCGCCGACAGCTGGCGCTCCCAGCGGGGGCGCAGGCGGTCGACCGCGTCCAGCACGAGGTCGTCGAAGCGCTCGCTCCGGGACTTGGCCATGGGCACGTGGGAGGGAGCGAGCGGGCCGCGGAGGCCACGACCGTGGCGATCGCGCCGTCTGGGACCGCGCTTCTGTGTCACGCAAGCAAGTGTACGGGGATGGCCTGTCGATTCTGAGGAACGGTGTCACCTCTCCGCACCTCTGGGTGATGTTCCGAGGTTCTGGGTGGTTGTCGCCACCGTGAAAGGTCGTGGGGCGCTGAGGCGTCGGCTGTAGCCCGGCCTTCGGGTGGGGTGTCGGGGTGCCGGTCGTGCTTCGGCGTTCGGGTGGGCCGGGGTGTGTGATCTCTGGGGGTAGGGTGCGGCGTTGCCGCTCCCCACCGCGCGTTGATCCCCTTAGGCTCTGAGGATGCGTCACCGCTCACCACCTCTACGTGATCCCCCAAGGTCCGGAGGGCCGGTGTCTTCGGGGCATGTGGGTGGAAAGGCTGCGACAGGTGTCCGAATTGTGGCGACACGCTCGTTAAGAGCGCTCAGATAGTGGCGCCTCGCACACTTACCAGATACGGTCCCTCCGTGAGCCCCGTCCGCCGCTGTTCCCGCACCGCCTGCAGTCAGCCTGCCGTCTTCACGCTCACGTACGTATACGCCGACTCGACCGCTGTTCTCGGCCCCCTGGCGACGTACGCGGAGCCACACTGTTACGACCTGTGCGCCGAACATGCCGAGCGGTTGACCGCTCCCCGAGGCTGGGAAGTGGTACGGCTGCCGACGGACGGCAACTCCCCGAGTTCCGACGACCTAGAGGCGCTGGCCAACGCGGTCAGGGAGGCCGCGCGGCCCACGCCGTCCGGCGGTGGTGAGCCGGTCGGTCAGGGCGTGGAGGTCGGTCGCAGGGGGCACCTGCGCGTTCTGAGGTCGGCTCAGCAGCACCGCGACCGGTAGGCTCGATTACGCCGGAGAATCGACCCAAGGGCGGAGCTGGAGAGTGGGCGACCTCGCCAAGATCTTCAAAGCGTACGACGTTCGCGGAGTGGTGCCCGAGGAGCTCGACGAGCCGACCGCCGAGGCCGTGGGGGCTGCCTTCGTCGAAGTGACCGGGGCCGAGTCGATCGTGGTCGCGCACGACATGCGCGAGTCCTCGGTTCCGCTGGCGGAGGCGTTCATCAGGGGCGCCCGTTCGCGTGGCGCCGACGTGGTGCACGCCGGGCTGGGCTCCACCGATCTGCTCTACTACGCCAGCGGCAGCCTGGGGCTGCCCGGGGTGATGTTCACCGCCAGCCACAACCCCGCCCGCTACAACGGCATGAAGATGTGCCGGGCCGGTGCGGTGCCGATCGGCGGCGACACGGGGCTCATCGACATCCGTGACCGGGCCGCCGAGCTGGTGGGCGTCACGGCCACCCCCGGCGGGTCGGTGATCGAGAAGGACCTGCTGCAGGGCTACGCCGACCACCTGCGCACGCTCGTCGACCTGTCGCGCATCCGGCCGCTCAAGGTGGTCGTCGACGCGGGCAACGGCATGGGCGGGCACACCGTCCCGGCCGTGTTCGAGGGGCTGCCGATCGAGCTGACGCCGCTCTACTTCGAGCTGGACGGCGACTTCCCCAACCACGAGGCCAATCCGATCGAGCCGCAGAACCTCGTCGATCTCCAGCGGGCCGTGGTCGAGAGCGGGGCGGACCTGGGGCTGGCGTTCGACGGTGACGCTGACCGGTGCTGGGTGATCGACGAGCAGGGGCGGTCGGTCTCGCCGTCGGCCGTCACGGCGCTGGTCGCGACGCGGGAGCTGGCCAAACATCCCGGCTCGACGATCATTCACAACCTGATCACGTCGCTGGCCGTCCCCGAGATCGTGCGCGAGCAGGGCGGGGTGCCCGTGCGCACGCGCGTCGGGCACTCGTTCATCAAGGCCGAGATGGCCCGCACGGGAGCCGTCTTCGGCGGTGAGCACTCGGCCCACTACTATTTCCGCGACTTCTGGTTCGCCGACTCCGGGATGCTGGCGGCGCTGCACGTGCTGGCCGCGCTGGGTGAGCAGGAGCGCCCGCTGTCGGAGGTGGTGGGGGTCTACTCGCGCTACCACGCCTCCGGCGAGGTCAACAGCACCGTGGCGGACCAGGGCGACGCGTTGCGGCGGGTGCGGGAGGCGTTCGCGGCGCGGGGGGAGTTCGACGAGCTCGACGGGCTGACCGTGACCGGGCCGGACTGGTGGTTCAATGTGCGGGCGTCCAACACCGAGCCGCTGCTCAGGCTGAACGCCGAGGCGGCCGACGAGAGCACAATGAGGGCGATCAGGGACGAGGTCCTCGCCATCGTGGGAAGGGTGTCAGAGTGAAGATCGACGACTGGCTGCTGGAGATCCTGGCCTGTCCGGCCTGCAAGGCTGCCTTGCGTGCCGAGAACGAGGCCGAGGAGCTGGTCTGCACGGGCTGCGGCCTGATCTATCCGGTACGGGATGACATCCCCGTCCTGCTCGTCGACGAGGCCAGGAAGCCGTGACCTGGGAGCCGGAGCGGCTCGACGACCAGCGTCACCTCAGCGAGGCAGATCCCGGCGGGATGCTGCCGGCGGTCGCCTCCTCGGCGGCGCACGTACGCACCGGCTACCGCACCGCGGTCGAGGCCCGCGTCGGCCGCCTGGCCGACCACGGGCGCCCGCGCGCCATCGTGGTCGCGGGCATGGGCGGCTCGGGCATCGTCGGCGACATCCTGGCGGCGATCGTCGGCAACGGCGCGCCGCTGCCGATCGTCACGCTGCGTTCCTACCAGCTCCCCGGCTGGGTGGGCGCCACAGACCTGGTCGTGGTCGTGTCCGGCTCCGGCGACGCCGAGGAGACGGTGTCCGTCGCCACCCAGGCGGTCCGGCGCGGATGCGCGCTGCTCGGCGTGGGCGCCCCCGGCTCCCCGCTGGAGGCCGTCGCCACCCAGGCCTCGGCGATCTACGTGCCGGTGCCGGTCACCGGCCCGTCCAGGGCGAGCCTCTGGCTGCTGGCCGCCCCGGTCATCGTGGCCGCCGCCGCGCTGCGGCTCGTCCAGGCCGACGCCGACCTGTTCGAACGGGTGGCCAAGACGCTGGAGGACATGGCGCACCGGTGCCGGCCGTCCAGCGAGTCGTTCATCAACCCCGGCAAGTCGCTCGCCATGGATCTGGCCGAGAGCGTGCCGATGATCTGGGGGTCGTCGCCCGTCGCGTCGGTGGCGGCGTACCGGCTGGCCTGCCAGCTCAACACCAACGCGAAATACCCCGCCGTCCACGGCGAGCTGCCCGAGGCCGGCCACAACCAGGTCGAGGTCTTCGACGGGCCGCTGGCCGAGCGCGACATCTTCGCCGACACCGCCGGGCGCACGCTCAGGCTCGTCGTGCTGCGCGACGTCGAGGAGCATCCCCAGGTGGCGCGGCGGCGCGAGACGTCGGTACGGCTGGCGCGGGAGCGCGACGTGCCGGTGACGGAGCTGTCGGCGGAGGGCGAACATCCGCTGGAACGGATGGCCACGCTGATCGCGCTCGGCGACTACGCGAGCACGTATCTGGCGCTCGGATATGCCATCGATCCGACCCCTGTGTCAGCGATCACTGAGCTGAAGGCCAGAATTTCGCAATAGGATCCCTTTTCAGGCCTTTGTACGTGATCTTTATGAGTGGAGAAGACCGGTGAGCGCGAGCGGCGGTACTAAAGCGATCATTGCGGCCTTGACCGCGAACCTGGCAATCGCCGTGTCCAAATTCGTGGCCGCGTTCTTCACCGGGTCGTCCTCGATGCTGGCGGAGGGCATTCACTCGGTCGCCGACTCGGGCAACCAGGTGCTGCTGCTGGTGGGCGGCAAGCGGGCGGCCAGGGCCAGCACGAAGGAACACCCGTTCGGCTACGGTCGCGAACGTTACTTCTACGCCTTCGTGGTGGCCGTCGTGCTGTTCACGATCGGCGCGGCGTTCTCGATTTACGAGGGCATCCACAAGCTGTCCGCTCCGGAGCCGGTGGAGGCGCCGATCTGGGCGTTCGCGGTGCTGATCTTCGCGATCATCGCCGAGGGCTTCTCGTTCCGCACGGCCATCAAGGAGTCGAACGCCGTACGCGGCAAGCTGTCGTGGGTCGCGTTCGTCCGCCGGTCCAAGTCGCCCGAGCTGCCGGTCATCCTCCTGGAGGACCTGGGCGCGCTGCTCGGTCTGATCTTCGCGCTGTTCGGCGTGACGATGGCGGTCATCACCGGTGACGGCACCTGGGACGGCATCGGCACCCTGATGATCGGCGTGCTGCTGGCCGTGATCGCGGTGGTGCTGGCCATGGAGACCAAGTCGCTGCTGGTCGGCGAGGGCGCCACCCCCGAGATGGAGGCCCAGATCCGGTCCGCGCTGGAGGGCTCGCCCGAGGTGGCCAGGGTCATCCACATGCGCACGCTGCACCTGGGCCCCGAGGAGCTGCTGGTGGCGGCCAAGATCGCGGTGGCGTACAACGACACGGCGGCCGAGGTCGCGAAGGGCATCGACGAGGCCGAGCGGCGCATCCGCGAGGCCGTGCCGATCGCCCGCGTGATCTACCTGGAGCCCGACCTGGACCGCCTCCGCAGCAGCACCTCCGCCTCCTGACGTTCACGACGTGAGCTGGGCCGGGCGGAGGCGCGGGAGGCGCAGCCGGGGCCTGCGGGGCCGGCCCAGGGTGATGAACGCCTCGGCCTGCAACGCCGAGACACCGATGCGGGGCAGGTCGCGGGCGTTCGGATAGACCACGAAGCGGGGCTCCCAGATCGGCCGGAACTTGGCGTTGAACCGGTACAGCGACTCGATCTGGAACCAGTGCGACAGGAAGATCAGCAACGCCCGCCACGCCCGCAGCACTGGTCCGGCCCCGAGGCGCTCCCCGCGGGCCAGGACCGCGCGGAACATGGCGAAGTTCAGTGAGACCTGCGTGATGCCCAGGGCCGGCGCGGCCTGGAGGGTCTTGACGATCAGGAACTCGTTGAGCCCCGGATCGGCGCCGCGGTCGCGCCGCATCAGGTCGAGCGAGATGCCGTGCGGCCCCCACGGCACGAAGTGCAGCACGGCCTTGAGCTCGCCGTCCTTGTGGGCGGTGGCCACCAGGCACTGGGAGTCGGCCGGGTCGCCGAAGCGGCCGAGCGCCATGGAGTAGCCGCGCTCGGTCTCGGTGCCGCGCCAGGAGTCGGCCGCCTGCCGGACGCGTTCGCGCTCCTGGCCGGTCAGGTCGGCGCTGCGGCGCACGTGGCACGTGTAGCCGTTCCGCTCGGTCCTGTTGACCATCTGGCGGACGTTGCGCATGGCGCGACCCTCCAGCGTGAAGTCGGCGACGTCGACGATGGCCTCGTCGCCGATCTCCAGCGCGGACAGCTTGGCCTCGCGCGTCCACACCTCGCCGCCGGTCTCGCCGCAGCCGATGACGGCGGGCACCCAGGCGTGCCGCCTGGCCTCGTTCATGAACACCTTGATCGCCGCCGGCCACGCCTCGCGGTCGCCGATCGGGTCGCCGCTGGCCAGCATGACCCCGGACACGACGCGATAGGCGATGGCCGCCTTTCCCGAGGGAGAGAACAGGACGCTCTTGTCCCGCCGCAGCGCGAAGTAGCCGAGCGAGTCGCGTTCGCCGTGCTGGGCGAGCAGGGCGCGCAGGCGCCGCTCGTCGTCCTCGGTGAGCTCGGCGGCCGGGCGCTCGGGGCGCAGCGCCAGGTAGAGCGTGGAGACGGCGGTGAGCGTGCCGAGCGCGACCAGGGAGAAGTAGACCAGGTCGGAGATTCGCTCGACGGTGAACGTGACCGGGCCCTCGATCCCGACCAGGCCGAGCAGGACGTGTTCGAGGCGGTCGAGCACGCTCGGATGGCCCACGATCACGTGCGGGCGGGCGCTGATGATGAGGTAGCCGAGGCCCACGTCGATGGCGCCGAGCACGAGCAGGTTTCCCAGGGCGCGCCAGCGCGAGCGCGGGTCGGGCAGCGCGGAGAACTCGCTCCTGCCCCACACGAGCAGGACCAGCAGGGCGAGGCTGATCACGGCCGAGGCGGGACGCAGGTGGACGAAGCTCACGGCGGCGCTCACCGGGAGCAGCAGCACGACCGCGCGCCAGGCGCGCACCTTCCCGCGGCGCAGCGCGTGCGCGAGCATGATCAGCATGATGCCGACGACCAGGGAGGACGCTCGGGCGAAGGTCGTGACGATGCCCGGCAGGATGTCCGTCCACACACCCATGCGGCTGTGCTCGAAACGGGGGAACACCGCCTTGCTGATGTCCAGCAGGCCGACCACCAACGACGCGTAGGCGGCGACGGCACGAATCCAGGAGCGCTTCACACTCCGAGATTGAAGACCCGGCCGGGTAATCTCCATGTTAACTCCCTGCTTACGGCCCTCCCTGTATTCCATGCCTCATGGGACTGAACTCAATCGGCCTGCTGGTCACCTTCTCGGTGCTGGCTGTGGCGGCGCTGGCGACGACGGTGTGGCTGTGGCCACGGCTGAGCGCGGCGCGCCTGAGCGCCGTGCTGGGCCGGGTGGGCGCGCTGACCGTCTGCCAGGCGTTCACGCTGGCCGCCCTCGGTCTGGCGGTGAACCAGTACTTCGCCTTCTACAGCTCCTGGAACGATCTCCTGGGCACCGACACGGGGACGGCGCCGATCACGGTCGCCGCCTCGGGGCTGCAGGTGCTGAGCACCCGCTCGGTGCCGGGCGGGCGGATCGAACAGGTGATCATGCCGGGGCCGTCCACGCGCCTGAGCGAGGAGGCGTACGTGTTCCTGCCCACGGCGTACCTGAAGCACACCACGGAGCGCTTCCCCGCGATCATCGCGCTCACCGGCTACCCGGGGGATCCGCGGAACCTCATGACCCGGCTCGACCTGCCCGGCCGGATGGCGAAGGCGATCGCCCAGCACCAGGTCAAGCCCACGGTCCTGGTCATGATGCGGCCCAGCGTGGTACTGCCGCGCGACACCGAGTGCGTGGACGTGCCGAACGGGCCGCAGATCCAGGCGTACTTCACGAACGACGTCAAACATGACATGACCACTCACTACCGGGTGGCGGAGGGCCGGGACTCGTGGGGCATCCTGGGCGGCTCGACCGGCGGCTACTGCGCGCTCAAGATCGTCATGAGCCATCCCGACCAGTTCTCCGCGGCGGTCTCGCAGTCGGGCTACTTCAAGACGATCGTCGACAGCACCACCGGTGACCTGTTCCACGGGGACAAGTCGGTCGAACAGCGCAACGATCTGATGTGGCGGCTGGCCAACCTGCCCGCGCCGCCCGTGAACGTGCTCGTCACCAGCAGCAGGAAGGGGGAGAGCGACTATCCGGCGACCATGAGGTTCCTGAGCGCGGTGAAGCCGCCGATGCGGGCGTCCTCGCTGATCCTGCCCAGCGGCGGGCACAACTTCAACACCTGGAACCGCGAGCTCCCGCAGGCCCTCCCGTGGCTGGCCCAGCAACTCGTCACCCCCGCCGCCTGAATGGTCAGCGGCCGGAGGGGCGCAGGAGGCGCAACGCCTTCTCCTTCTCGAAGTCCAGGGCCCGGCGCGGCACCTGGATCCGCCCGATCCGGATCCCGAGGTCGCGGACGGCCGCCGCCACCGTGGGCTCGCTGAGCACCCGCAGCGCGAAGGCCAGCTCCGCGGGTGAGACGTCGAACTGCTTCTCCAGCTCCACCCCCTGCGCCACCGCCGCCAGCTCGTCGGGCCCGAACCGCCGGTGCGCCCCCTGCTCCCGCACGGGCGGCAGCAGACCGAGTGCCTCCCGATATCGGAGCATTCGAGGGGACATGCCGAGCCGCTTCGCGGCCTCCGTGATACGCATTCTTACATTCTTACGTCAGTTTCGGCCGCCCCGAGATGCGCACCCCTCGTAGAGCCACCTAAACTCGTCGGGACAACCATCAGTGACGCGAGGGGAAACCCGATGGACTTCAAGGTCGCAGACCTTTCACTTGCCGACTTCGGCCGCAAGGAGATCCGGCTCGCCGAGCACGAGATGCCCGGCCTCATGGCGATTCGCAAGGAGTACGCGGCCTCCCAGCCCCTTCGCGGTGCGAAGATCATGGGCTCCCTGCACATGACGATCCAGACGGCCGTCCTCATCGAGACGCTCGTCGCGCTCGGCGCCGAAGTCCGCTGGGTCAGCTGCAACATCTTCTCCACGCAGGACCACGCCGCCGCCGCGGTGGTCGTCGGCCCCAATGGCACCACGGACGACCCGCAGGGCGTGCCGGTGTTCGCCTGGAAGGGCGAGACGCTGGAGGAATACTGGTGGTGCACCGAGCAGGCCCTCACCTGGCCCGGCGGTGACGCGCCCAACATGATCCTCGACGACGGCGGCGACGCCACGCTGCTGGTGCACAAGGGCGCCGAGTACGAGAAGGCGGGCGCCGTGCCGGCCGCCACGGCCGACGACCCGGAGGAGTGGCACGTCATCATCGACCTGCTCACCCGCACGGTCGGCGACGACAAGCGGTGGACCAAGATCGCCGAGAGCATCAAGGGTGTCACCGAGGAGACCACGACCGGCGTGCACCGTCTCTACGAGATGCACAAGAACGGCCAGCTCCTCTTCCCGGCCATCAACGTCAACGACTCGGTCACCAAGTCGAAGTTCGACAACAAGTACGGCTGCCGCCACTCCGTCATCGACGGCCTCAACCGCGCCACCGACGTGCTCATCGGCGGCAAGGTGGCCGTGGTGTGCGGCTACGGCGACGTCGGCAAGGGCTGCGCCGACGCGCTGCGCGGCCAGGGCGCCCGCGTCATCGTCACCGAGATCGACCCGATCTGCGCGCTCCAGGCGGCCATGGACGGCTTCCAGGTGACCACGCTGGACGAGGTCGTCGGCATCGCCGACATCTTCGTGACCTCCACCGGCAACTTCAACATCATCACCGCCGCCCACATGGCGAAGATGAAGCACCAGGCGATCGTCTCCAACATCGGCCACTTCGACAACGAGATCGACATGGCCGGCCTCGCCAAGCAGCCCGGCATCACGAAGAACAACATCAAGCCGCAGGTCGACGAGTGGGTCTTCGCCGACGGCCACTCGATCATCGTCCTCGCCGAGGGCCGCCTGATGAACCTCGGCTGCGCCACCGGCCACCCGAGCTTCGTCATGTCCAACTCGTTCACCAACCAGGTGATCGCGCAGATCGAGCTGTTCGCCAAGACGGCCGAGTACCCGATCGGGGTCTACACGCTGCCCAAGCACCTGGACGAGAAGGTCGCCCGCCTGCACCTCGACGCCCTGGGCGTCAAGCTCACCGAGCTCACCAAGGAGCAGGCCGCCTACATCGGCGTCCACGTCGAGGGCCCCTACAAGTCCGACCACTACCGGTACTAAATCGTCTTGAGCTCCGGGAGGTGGTTTCTCGCCTCCCGGAGCTTTCCGCTATAACCCGTTTTTACGGCTGCGCACGGTGGGCCGCACGCGCCGACGTCAGTGGCCGTCCGTCATGGCCGGTCGTGAAGGCTCACGGGTCGCTCGCCGTGACGACGCGTGTTCTTGGCCGTCTTCTTCGCTCAAAGGGCTGGCATGGATCTCTGGGAAAGTGGCGAGCGGCAGATCTCCTGGGCCGCTCGTTCGATGCCGGTGTTGACCGCGATCGGAGAGCGGTTCGGCATCGAACGGCCGCTGGACGGGCTGAAGATCGCCGCCTGCCTGCACGTCACCGCCGAGACGGCCGTCCTGATGGGCGCGTTGAAGGCGGGCGGGGCCGAGATCGCGCTCGCCGCGTCCAACCCCCTGTCCACGCAGGACGACGTGGCCGAGGCGCTGCGGGTTTACGGGATCTCCGTGCACGCGCGGGCCGGCGTCGATCGGGCCACCTACTACCGGCACATCCACCAGGCGCTCGACCTCGAGCCCGACCTCGTGCTCGACGACGGCTGCGACCTGGTGAACATTCTCCACACCGAACGCACCGACCTGCTCGAACACGTCACGGGCGGGTGCGAGGAGACCACCACCGGGATCATCCGGCTGCGGCAGATGGCCGCCGAGGGCGCGTTGAGGTTCCCCGTCGTGGCGGTGAACGACACCCGGACCAAGCGCATGTTCGACAACCGCTACGGCACCGGGCAGTCCACGCTGGACGGCATCATGCGCGCCACCAACGCCATGCTGGCCGGGCGCACGGTGGTCGTGGCCGGGTTCGGGTTCTGCGGGCGGGGTGTGGCCGAGCGGGCCAAGGGGTTCGGCGCGCGGGTGATCGTGACCGAGATCGACGCCGTGAAGGCGCTCGACGCGACCCTCCAGGGATACGAGGTCCGGCCCATGGCGCAGGCGGCGATGCTCGGCGACCTCTTCGTCACCGTGACCGGCAACCGCGACGTGATCAGGGCCGAGCACCTGTCGGTCATGAAGGACGGCGCGATCCTGGCCAACGCCGGGCACTTCGACGTGGAGATCGACGTGCGCGCGCTGGACGAGCTGGCCACCGAGGTGCACCGCGGGGTGCGGCCCAACACCGACGAGTACGTGCTGCCCGACGGCCCCAGGCTGCTGCTGCTCGCCGAGGGCCGGCTGGTCAACCTCACCGCCGCCGAAGGCCATCCCGCGGCCGTCATGGACATGTCGTTCTCCGCGCAGGCCCTGGCCGTGGTCTGGCTGGCGGGCGAGCGTTCCCGCCTCGATCCCGGCGTCTACGACGTCCCGGAGGAGATCGACCACGAGGTCGCCAAGCTGAAGCTGGCCGCGGCCGGGATCGGCATCGATGAGCTCACGCCCGAGCAGGAGGAGTATCTCCACTCCTGGAGGGTCGGCTCCTAGAGGGGCCCGAGGGGGCTGTGGGGTTGGCGTGGCCGATGATATTGCAGGATGATCGGATGATCCTGGTATGTCCGGTGGAGAAAGGGTCTGCCACGTGAGTCCATCCCCCAAGTCCCTTCCGATGGGAGGGTTCGCGTTCTCCGCCCTCGGTGTCGGCGCCGTGGTCCTGCAGATGCTGTCCGTCGCCTACCCCGACGGCGACCCGGCCAAGGCGCGCGAGGCCGCACGCCTGTTGCGGCAGCTGGCCACGCGGGTGGACACGAGCCTGGACGACGTGGAGGACGTCGCGCGAACGGTGTGGCGGCCGCCCAGCTCCGGCGCGGGGGTCGACGCCTTCAGGAAATACTTCAACGAAGATCTCGCGCCCTATCCGCCGCACGTGTCCGCGTACCTCCGCGGGCTGGCCGACGCGGTCGACGACTACGCGGACATGCTGGAGCAGACCCAGCACGCGCTCCACACGATGGCCATGATCCAGTGGCTCGAGCTGCTGATGTTCTTCTGCTGGCCGGCCATCGACAGGAAGGTCCAGACGCTGATCAACTGGGCGATGCGCAGGAGGCAGGCGGGGCTGCTGCTCAGGATGTTCAATCACGCGGTGGGCAAGCGGTTCATCTACGCCACCGGGGGCACCCTCGCCTACACGGCCCTCGACCAGGTGCTCGTCGACGGGATCAAGCTGGCGAGAGGCGAGGACATGGGGTCGTGGGGCGACCGCGGCGAGTACATGGTGAAGAACTTCGCGGCGTGCATGGTCTTCTACCATGTGGATCCCGCCAACTTCAAGGCGGCCGCCAACCTGCTGTCGAAGAACAAGGCGGGGAAGAACGCCATCGAATTCCTCGGAAAGGGCGCCAACCTGCTGCCGAAGAACAAGGCGGCGCAGGACGCCATGTGGTTCCTGACCGGGTCCTCCATCTTCACCACCACGGCGAACGCGCTCAACCGCCCCGGCGACGTGATCGACGATCCGGCCAGCCTGCTGCCCACCTGGGAGCAGATGCTCGCCAAGCTGGGTGTCGCCGCAGGCCAGGACCAGTTCAGGCGCTGGCGCGGATACTGACGGCTGGTGACCACGTAGCTATTCCCGGCTGAAACGCCTGACCTCGTCGGCGAACGGGGTCAGGCCGTCCGTCATCATCCCGGCCATCTGCTTGGCCAGGTCCGCGGCGGCGTCGTTCGCGGCGGCGAGCACCGCCTCCGCCAGCGCGTCCGCGCCGAGCCGCATCGCCCGCGGGTCGATGCGCAGGCCGCCGAGCGCGCCGCTCGGCAGCACCTCGGCCTTCACCTGGCCATTGGCCGCCTCACCGCGGCCGCGGATGTCGTTGAGGCTCTCCCGCAGCTCTTCCAGCGGCCGAAGGTCGGCCTGGAACTGGGCGAGAAGGCGCTGCATCTCCTCGTCGAGGAAGTTGGCGCCGTCGTCTGGTGTGGGCATCAGGTCTCCGAACAACGTCAGGGGTTGAGCTTTCCGTCCGACTTCGAGTACTTGGGCGGGTCGGACACTTTCGGCAGGGACTGGATGCTGGCCCAGTGTGCGACGTCGAAGCCGGTCTTCATGCCGGCCAGCCGTTCGGCGATCCCGGGATAGACGTCGCGTAACGCGTTGACGTACGTCTCGGCCTTCTTCAACCCGGTGGAGTAGCCCTGTTTGAAGGTGTTCGCCGTCTCGTCCGTGCCGGCGAAGTCGCCCAGCGCGGTGATGGCGTCGAGGATCCGGCGGGCGTCCCTGGCCAGCTCGTCGTGCTCGGTGACGAAGCCACCGGCCGCCCCTGTGAAGGTGCTCCCGCGGACATCGATGTTCGGCATGCCCGGGCGGCCGAGGCCGGGTGAGCTGGGCGAAGGGGTGGGGACGGGATACGTGGGGGCAGTCGTGGGAGTCGGCGACGCCACAGGCGCTTTGGTCGGCGACGGCGATGGCGTGGGCGTCGGGGTGGGTGTGGGGGTGGGGGAAGGGCTTGGCGACGTCGGACTCTGGCTGGGCGTCGGGGATGGGGAGCTTGGGGTGGGCGTGGGGCTGGACGTGGGTGTCCCAGTGGGTGTTCCTGTGGGGCTCGGTGTGGGTGACCCCGTGGGGGTGGCCGACGGCGTGGGCGATGCGGATGGAGCGTTTGAATCTGCCATGAACGTGACATCCTCCTCGCACATTGCCTGCACTACCGGCAGGGATAGTGTACTTTAGCGCCGGGACGAGGCCCCCGTCCTCGAAGTTCCGGCCTTCCTAAAGGGCGGACTGCATCTGCTGCATGCGGCGGATCTCGGCGGCCTGGGTCACGCTGACGTCACTGGCCAGCTCCTCGACCCGGATGTGCGAGCCGCTCGTCAGCACCTGCTCCGACATCTTGATCGCCCCCAGGTGGTGGTTGATCATGAGCTCCAGGAACATCCGGTCGAAGTCCTTGCCCTTGGCCGCCTTCAGGGCCTCCATCTGGGCGGGCGTGGCCATCCCCGGCATGCCCTCGTGCGCGGCGTGGTGCTCGGGCACCGTCTGCTGCTGCTCCCGCAGCCACGTCGTCATGAACTGGATCTCCGGGCCCTGGGCGTCCTTGATCCGGCCCGCCAGGTTCTTGAGCTGGGCCGACTCGGCCCGGGTGGGCGCGAGGAGCGACATGTCCAGGGCCTGGCGGTGGTGGACGATCATGTCCTGGACGTACTTGATGTCGGACGCGTTGGCCGTGGCCGAGGGCACGGCGGTGGCGGCCTCGCTCGGCGACAGCGTCCTGGCCTGCTCCCCGGGGCGGCCGGGAGCGAGCACGGGCGCGGTCGAGTCGGCCCGTGGAGCCGGCGGCGGAGAGGAGGAGGTGCAGCCGGAGAGGGCAACGACCGTGCCCATGATGACGATGAGCGCGGCGCGCACCCACAACCTCCCTGACTGACTCGGTCGAGAATGCGCACTCTAGGCCATAAGTGGACAAATTAAAAGAGAGTGAACAGGAACAAAATTTGACAAGTTGTCTGCTTGGCCAGTCGAGGGGGGAAACGCGAGGATGGCGTAGATTTATGCTCTCTTTATAGGAGGATCCCTAGTGTTCTCCCTCCGCAGGGCCCTCACCCTGGTCACGGCGGTCGTGGCGATGGCCGGCGCCGTCTTACCGGCTCAGGCCGCGGACATCCCGGCTCCTGGCGAGATCGTCATGAGTCCCAACATCCAGCACGTCACCAACGTGCCCAAGCCCGAGGCTCTGGCCGACATCCACACGGACATGGCCTTCCAAGGCGACTACGCGTACGTCGGCAACTACTACGGCTTCTCGATCTACGACATCAAGCGCCCGAAGCGGACCTCGCTGGTGAGCTCGGTCGTCTGCCCCGGTGGCCAGATGGACATGTCCGTCTACGGCAACCTGCTCTTCGGCTCCGTCGACTCCTCCCGCAACGACGACTCGTGCAACAGCACCTCGCAGCCCGCGTCGGTCAAGGAGTCGTGGGAGGGCATCCGCATCTTCGACGTCTCCGACAAGGCCAACCCGAAGTACATCAAGTCGGTCGAGACCAACTGTGGCTCCCACACGAACACGCTGGTGCCCGACCGCAAGCGCGAGAACGTCTACATCTACGTCTCCTCCTACAGCCCGAACGCCTCGTTCCCCGACTGCCAGCCGCCCCATGACCTGATCTCGATCATCAAGGTGCCGCTGCGCGACCCGACGGCCGCCACCGTGATCGCCACGCCGAACCTCTTCCCCGACGGCGGCTACGGCGGCGTCCAGCAGCCCTACCCGAACGGGAAGTCCGCCACCACCGGCTGCCACGACATCACGGCCTACCCGGAGAAGGGCATCGCCGCCGGCGCCTGCATGGGCGACGGCATCCTGCTCGACATCCGTAACCCCGAGCAGCCCAAGGTCACCGCGACCGTGCGTGACGAGACGAACTTCGCCTTCTGGCACTCGGCCACGTTCAACAACGACGGCACGAAGGTCATCTTCACCGACGAGCTCGGCGGCGGGACCAGGGCGACCTGCAACGAGGCCATCGGCCCGAACCGGGGCGCCAACGCGTACTACGACATCGTGAACGGGCAGCTCCAGTTCAGGAGCTACTTCAAGATCTCGCGCCACCAGGCCGACACCGAGAACTGCGTGGCCCACAACGGCTCGCTGATCCCGGTCAAGGGCCGGGACATCATGGTGCAGGCGTGGTACCAGGGCGGGATCTCGGTGGTGGACTTCACCGACTCGGCCCACCCGCAGGAGATCGCGTTCTTCGAGCGTGGCCCGGACAACACCGCGCCGGCGCTCAGCGGCGGCTTCTGGTCCGCGTACTACTACAACGGCTACATCTACGGGTCCGACTTCAACCTGGGCCTGGACGTGCTGAAGATCAACGACTGGCGTACGAACCGGGCGAACGGCGTCAAGATGCGCTCACTCAACGCGCAGACCCAGACGTCGTATCCCGAATACGGCCACTGATCCCCAGGCGGCGAGGGCCCCGACCGGGTCCTCGCCGTTTTCACTTATCCAGACATATGCGATAAGGAGTCTCGGAGTGTTCAATCCGCGCCGTGCCCTCGTCATGGCCGCGGCCGCCGTCGCGTTAGCGCTGACGAGCGTTCCCGCCCTGGCCACCGACATCCCACCGCCCGACGCCGTGGTCACCAGCCCCAACGTGACCCACGTGCTGAACATCCCCAAGCCCGCCCCGATCGCCGGCACCATCAACACCGACATCGCCTTCCAGGGCGACTACGCCTACGTCGGCAACTACGGCGGCTTCTCGATCTACGACGTCAGCAACCCCAAGAAGGCCAAGCCCGTCAGCTCGGTCGTCTGCCCCGGCTCCCAGATGGACGTCAGCGTCTACGGCGACCTGCTGTTCACCGCCGTGGACTCCTCGCGCAGCGACGACTCGTGCAACAGCACGGCGCTGACCGCCGACCACAAGGAGGCCTGGGAAGGCGTCCGGATCTTCGACGTCTCCGACAAGGCCAACCCGAAGTACATCAAGTCGGTCGAGACCAACTGCGGCTCCCACACCCTGACCCTGGTGCCGGGCAAGGGCCGCGACCGGAACAAGAACGTCTACATCTACGTCTCGTCCTACAACCCGAACGCCACGTTCCCCGACTGCCTGCCGCCGCACGACAAGCTCTCGATCATCAAGGTGCCGCTCAGGAACCCGACGGCGGCGGCGGTCGCGGCCACCCCGGTGGTCTTCCCCGACGGCGGCAACGAGACCCAGCCCGGCCTGCTCCTGCCGACCAGCGGCTGCCACGACATCACCGCCTACGCCGAGAAGGACATCGCGGCGGGCGCGTGCATGGGTGACGGCGTGCTGTTCGACATCTCGGACCGGCTGAACCCGAAGGTCACGGCCAGGACCACGGACCCGAACTTCGCGTTCTGGCACTCGGCCACCTTCAGCAACGACGCCAAGAAGGTCGTCTTCACCGATGAGCTCGGCGGCGGCGGCGGGGCCACCTGCAACGAGGCCACCGGGCCGAACCGCGGCGCGGACGCGATCTACGACATCTCGAACGGGCAGTTCACGTTCAAGAGCTACTTCAAGATCCCGCGCTACCAGGCCGACAGCGAGAACTGCGTCGCGCACAACGGCTCGCTGATCCCCGTCAAGGGCCGGGACATCATGGTCCAGGCCTGGTACATGGGCGGGCTGTCGGTGTGGGACTTCACCGACTCGGCCAACCCGAGGGAGATCGGCTACTTCGAGCGCGGCCCGCGCTCGGCCGGCGGTGGCGGCGGCATCTGGTCCGCGTACTACTACAACGGCTACATCTACGCGGCCGACTTCCACGAGGGCCTCGACGTCGTCAAGGTCACCGACCCGCTCACGAACAACGCCAGGCACGTCCGCACCGACCGGTTGAACGTGCAGACGCAGGAGTCGTACCGCAACTGGTGACCGGTTCCGTCCCTGTGCGCCGCGCTCACTGAGGCGGCGCGAACCCGCCCGGAGTCGCCCTCGGCGGCTCCGGCGCGGGGGGCCGGGGCTGAGGCTGCGGCTGGTAGGACGCCGGGGGCTGAGGCTGGTACGGGCCTGGCTGCGCGTAGGGGGCCTGGGGCGGGCGGCCGGCGGCGCGTTGCGCGAAACGTACCTGCTCCCTCCTGCGGCGCTCGGCCAGGACGGCGCTCAGGTACGCGTGCGGCGGCACCCCGGCGGGCGCCGCGGGCGAGACGAAGGACGCCGTCTGGGTCGCGATCCGCACCCCCATCTCATGCTGGACCTGCGGCGACAGGTCGTGCCACCGCGACAGGTACTGCCGGGCCGCCTGCGCCACCTCGTCGGGGAGCTGGGAGAGCTCCAGCGTCGCCGCCCAGGCCGCCAGCGGCGGCGGCATCACGATGAGCTGACCGGAGTCGCGCGGAGCCCGGTCGGAGATCACGATGGTGCCGGCGAAGACGTCGCCGAGCCGCTTGCCCCGCTGCGAGACCAGCGACGCGATCAGCGCGGGCGCTCCGGAGAGCATCCAGAACTCCACGACCCCGGCCAGGCCGCGGAACAGTGCCTGCCTGAAGCGCTCGGGACTGCCGTCGTCGCTGACCACCCGGAGCCCGAGCGCGAGCTTGCCGAGGCTGCGTCCCCTGGTCAGCGACTCGAAGATCACGGGGTAGCCGACCAGCACGAGCACCATGAACACGATCATCGCGGCCCCGAACATGGCCGAGTCCGAGATGACCGAGAACGCGCCTAAGATCGCATAGGCGGCGATCAGCACCGTGAACTGCACGGCCATGTCGATGACGATCGCCAGCGCGCGCGAGGGCATCTGGGCGATCCGCACTTCGACGACGACCGCGTCGCCGGTCACAACCTCAGACATATGTGGAGCCTAACGGCTATGTACTGGTGTTTGAGCGGCCAGAATGTTCGGGTGGACATCGATGCGTTCGTCACAGCTCACCGCCCCGTGTGGGACCGGCTCGATCATCTGGTCAAGCGCCGTTCGTCGCTGACGGGTGCCGAGGTGGACGAGCTGGTGGACCTCTACCAACGCGTGTCCACCCATCTGTCCATCGTGCGCTCCTCGTCCGGGGACGCGATGCTGACCGGCCGGCTGTCGGCGCTGGTGGCGCGGGCCAGGTCGGCGGTGACCGGGGCGCACACACCCGCCTGGCGGGAGCTGGTGAGGTTCTTCACGGTGTCGTTCCCCGTGGTGGCCTACCGGGCGCGGTGGTGGTGGCTGGGGAGCACGGTGGCGTTCATCGCGGTCGCGTGGGTGATGGGCGCGTGGGTGGCGGCCAATCCCGACGTCCAGGCGACGATCGGCTCGCCGGACGAGATCGCCCAGCTCGTCGACCACGACTTCGCCGACTACTACTCCGAGCACCCGGCCGCCTCCTTCGCCAGCCAGGTGTGGGTGAACAACGCGTGGGTCGCGGCGCAGACGATCATCTACTCGGTGCTGCTCGGCCTGCCGATCCCGTACGTGCTCTACTCGAACGCCGCGAACGTCGGCATCTCCGGCGGTCTCATGGCCTCCCGCGACAAGCTGGACATCTTCTTCGGCCTGATCACGCCGCACGGGTTGCTGGAGCTGACCGCCGTGTTCCTGGCGGCGGCGGTCGGGATGCGCCTGGGCTGGACGGTCATCGACCCGGGGCCGCGCCGGCGGACGGAGGCCCTGGCCGAGCAGGGCCGGGCGGTGATGAGCGTGGCGCTGGGGCTGGTCGTGGTGCTGTTCGTGTCGGGCCTGATCGAGGCGTTCGTCACGCCGTCCGGGCTGCCGACGTGGGCGCGCGTGAGCATCGGCGCGCTCGCGGAGGTGGGCTTCCTGCTGTACGTGATCGCCTTCGGCCGCCGTGCCCTGCGCCAGAACGAGACCGGCGACCTCGAACGCGCCCCGGACGTCGCCCCGACGGCCTGACCCCCCCGGTCCAGGCCCTACAGCCGCCCGGCCGCCTTCAGCGCCAGGTACGCGTCCGCGAGCGCGGGGGCGATGTCCTCCGGGGGCGCGTCCACGACCTCCACCCCGTGCCGCCGCAGCCGCGCCGTGATGCGCCGGCGTTCGAGCTGGGCGTGCTCGGCCGCCGCCGCGTCGTACACCTCCTCGGCCGACGCCCGGCGCCCCGCCATGGCCGCCACCCGGGGGTCCGACACCCCGGCCACCAGCACCAGGTGGCGCGAGGAGAGCTGGGAGAGCACCGGCATGAGCCCCTCGTCCAGAGCCGCCCCGTTGAGGTCGGTGAGGAGCACGACCAGGCAGCGCCGCTTGGCCCGCGACAGGACGGCCGCGACCATGCCCTGCGAGTCGGCCTCGATCAGCTCCGCCTCGATCGGCGCCATCACGTTGACCAGCGACGACAGCAGCTCGGTGCGCGACGCCCCGCTCACCCAGGCGCGCACCGCCCGGTCGTAGGCGAGGAAGTCGACCTGGTCACCGGCCCTGGCGGCCAGCGCGGCCAGCAGCAGCGCGGCGTCCATCGACCAGTCGAGCCGCGGCCAGCCGGGCGCCGGCCGCGGATCCGGCCGTACGAGCAGCCCGGCGCCGCCCGCGGTGGCCCCGGCCATGGGGATGGGCGCGTCGCCCACCCGGCCCGCCGAGGTGCGGCCGGTGTCGAGCACGATCAGCACGCGGCGGTCGCGTTCCGGGCGCCAGGTGCGCACGACCACGTCGTGGCGGCGCGCCGTGGCCCGCCAGTCGATGGAGCGCACGTCGTCGCCCACCACGTACTCCCGCAGCGAGTCGAACTCCGTCCCCTGCCCGCGCACCAGCGCCGGGTGCTGGCCGTCCAGCTCGCGGAGCCGGGCCAGCCGGGACGGCAGGTGCTTGCGCGACAGGAACGGCGGCAGCACGCGTACCGACCACGGCGCCTGGTGGCTGCCCTGGCGGGCGGCCAGGCCCAGCGGCCCGACCGAGCGCACCGTGACCGCCACGGACGAGCGGTCGCCGCGCCTGGTCGGGGCGAGCGTCACGACGATCTTGCGGCGCTCGCCCTTGGGCACGTTCAGGTCGGCGACGCGCGGTGTGGCGCCCGCCGACGGCGGCCAGGCGTCCCTGAGCGCGCCGCGCACCCGGCGGGGGCCCGGGTTCTCGACGATCAGCTCGACCGTGGCCCGCTGGCCGAGCCGTACGAGCGTGTCGCCGGAACGGTGGAACCTCAGCGGGCGTACCGCGCCGGCGAACACCAGGTCCACCACGATCGCGGCGGCCAGCAGCAGGCAGACCCCGGCCAGCGCGGCCCCGGGCTGCGGCGCCAGCAGCACCACGACGATCCCGATCGCCGCGACCAGCCCGGCACGTCCCGTGAGAGCCATCAGCGCGGGACCGGTACGGAGGCCAGGATGCCGTCGAGCAGGCCGTCGGCGGTCGCGCCCTCCAGCTCGGCCTCCGGCCGGAGCTGGATCCGGTGCCGCAGCGCGGGCCTGGCCAGCGCCTTGACGTCGTCAGGAGTCACGTACGGGCGCCCGGACAGCCACGCCCACGCCCGCGAGGCCGCCAGCAGCGCCGTGGCGCCACGTGGCGAGACGCCGAGCTGCAGCGACGGCGAGTTTCTGGTGGCGCGGGCCACGTCCACGATGTAGCCGAGCACCTCGGGCGCCACGTGCACCTTCGAGACCGCCTCCCGCCCGGCCGCCATGTCGTCGGCCGTGGCGACGGGCTTGACCTCGCTCAGGTCGCGCGGGTCGAAGCCGCGGGCGTGCCGTTCGAGCACGGAGATCTCCTGCTCGCGCGGGGGCAGCGGCACGGTCAGCTTGAGCAGGAACCGGTCGAGCTGGGCCTCGGGGAGCTGGTAGGTGCCCTCGTACTCGACGGGGTTCTGCGTCGCGCACACCACGAACGGGTCGGGCAGCGGCCGCGCCGCGCCCTCGACGCTGACCTGCCGCTCCTCCATCGCCTCCAGCAGCGCCGCCTGGGTCTTCGGCGGGGTGCGGTTGATCTCGTCGGCGAGCAGCAGGTTCGTGAACACCGGCCCCTCGCGGAACTCGAACTCCGCGGTCTTCGCGTCATAGATCAGCGAGCCGGTCACGTCGCCAGGCATCAGGTCCGGCGTGAACTGCACCCGTTTGAAGTCAAGGGACATGGCGGCCGACAACGTGCGCACCATCAACGTCTTGGCCACGCCGGGCACGCCTTCGAGCAGCACGTGCCCCCTGCACAGCAGCGCGATGACCAGCCCCGTCACCACCGCGTCCTGGCCGACCACGGCCTTGGACACCTCGGCGCGCAGCGCGCCCAGCGCCTCCCTGGCCGAGTCGCCCGAGCTCGGGACGCGGAACGTCTCCTCAGAGTTCACTGACCTGCCTTTCGATGAAGTCCAAATATCCGGCCAACCCGACGAGCCCGGCGTCGTCCACCGGCGGTGGCCCGTAGAGCGCCGCGCCGACCTGGTGGGCGTCCTGGCCGGTGCGGGCGGCGAGCGCCGCGACGACCTCGTTCGGCCCGGCCCCCGATCCGAGCCCCAGCCTGGGCGTGAGCCGGTCGATCGTGCCCTCGCGCAGCGACTCCGCGGCCCGCTGCCGCGCGCGCCTGGCCCGGTAGAGCCTGCCGCGGCCCTCGACGGTCTCGGCCGCGCGCACGATGACCGGCAGCTTCTCCGTCACCACGGGGCCCAGCCGCCTGCCCCGCCAGAACGCCGTGAGAGCCAGGGCGATGAGGGACATGTAGACGGTCCAGCGGATGCTCTCGGGCATGAGGTCGTACATCGACTTGCCCCGCTCGCCCGGAAGCTCGGCGACGGGTGGCGGGGTCGCGGGGCGGACCAGCCAGGTCACGGGCCTGCCGGTGCCGATCAGGTTGAGCGCGAGCGCGGCGTTGCCGTCCTCGGCCAGGCGCTGGTTGGTCATGAAGCCGCCGTCGCCGACGACCGTGGTCACGCCGCCCGCCTGCGGGAAGCTGACCAGCGTGTATCCGTCGCCGGCCGGGTAGCAGCCGGTGGCCCCGGTGGGGCCCCGGAAGACGGCGCCGCCCAGGTAGGCGCTGCCGGCGGCCCTGGCGGCGGGGAGCGAGCACTCGGGCTCGCGCGAGCGCGTGCGCGCCGGGGCCGGCTCGCTGCGCACGCCGGGGGCGAGCGCGTCGAGACCGGGGAGGTCGCCGACGATCAGCCGGTCGCCCTGGATCCGGGTCAGGCTGTATTCGTCGAAGTACGACATGTCGGTGATCAGCAGCAGCCGGTTGCCGGTCGTGGCCTTGGCGGCGGCGGCTTCCACGGAGTCGACCCGGTCCACCGTCACGCCCCGTGACCTGAGCACCTCGGCCAGCGCCTTGGAGCCCGCCAGAGTGGTGTCGTCGGGATCCAGGGCCCGCGACGGGCCCCGCTCCGGGCCGAACAGGACGCCCGCGACCGCGATGAGCACGACGATGAGGCCGAGCAGGACGATGATCCGGCTGCCGCGCCAGGTGGAGCGCGCGGTGGGCGAGGTCGAGTAGGACGCGCCGTCGGCGGGGCGCGTGAGGACGCTCATGCGGTCCCGCCCGTCCCGGGCCGCTCGCCCGGGGCCGCGCCGACCGGGGTCCAGGCCGTGGCCGCCGCGCCGGCCCCGACCGGGACCGGGCGTGCCTGGCGGAGCTGCTCGTCCAGGTCGGCCATCTCCTCGTACGCCTCCCGCGTGCCCGCCACACCGCCGTACGTCACGTCGTCGAACGACCGGGCGGCCGCCGCCAGCCTCGTGGCGAAGCCGGGCAGCGAGAGGGCCGCCTCACTGGTCAGCTCGTCGGCCGTGCGTCCCGGCATGCCGTCGACGAGCGCGCGTTCCTCAAGGTCACGGGCGATGGCGCGGAGCCGTTCCTGGACGGCCTCGGTCCAGCGCTGCTCGGCGGCCAGCCCGGCGGCCGCCGCTCGGTGCTCGGCCGCCGTCATCACCCGCTCCCCGAACAGCCCGCCCACGGTGAGCGCGTTCTTGCGGCTGGCCTTGCGGAGTTGCCACGAGATCAGCACGATCAGCGCGAGGATGACCAGCACGATGATCACGGAGGCGATGACCCCTCCGGCGGCGCCCCCGCCCGCGGCCGTGTCCACCAGGTCGCCGAGGAACTGCATGACCCGCCGGTAGATCAGGTCGAGCAGGGACTCCTTCTCGTATGCAGGCTTGAGGAGCTCCTCCGCGGCCCGGCGCGCGGCCTCCTCCCTGTCGATCGGGCTCACGGCCTGGCGGAGTTGGAGGGGTGCCAGAGCTCGTCCGCGGAGGAGTGCACCCATCCCTGGCGCTGCTGCTCGATGGCCGCCGTCTGCAGCACGAGGTCGAACGCCTCGCTGCGCATGCGCCGGTCGGCGTAGAGCAGGCCGGCGACCCCGGCCTGGAACGGATAGGTGAGCATCGATCCGAGCGTGCCGCCGAGCGCGATGAGCACGGCCGACACGACGGTGGTGGCCACCGAGCCCGCGCCGAACATGCCGAACAGCGTGCCCGCCAGCGTGAAGGGCACCGACAGGACGCCCGCCACGAGCCCGACCAGCAGGGACGTGAGCAGCAGGATGCCGAAGACGCGCCAGAAGTCGCCGGTCACCAGGTGCCACGAGCGCCGCATGGCCTCGATCGCCCCCCTGCCCTCCAGCACCACGATGGGCGAGGCGAAGGCGAAGCGGGTCGTGAAGAACAGGTAGTAGCCGAGGTAGGCGATCATGAACAGGAAGGTCAGCCCGAGGACCACGCCTGCTCCGCCGGAGGAGACGTTCAACGCGACCACCACGATGAGCAGCACCATCACGACCAGCGGCACCAGCATGATGACGGCCATCAGCGCCACGACGCCGAACAGCGCGGGCGCCCTGCCCTTGACGAGCCGCCACGCCTCCCCGGCGGTGATGGTGCCGCCGAAGACGGCCCGGCCGAGGATCCTGGTCAGCACGCCGGTCAGCAGCGTGACCACGACGAACTGGACCATGTACGAGACGAGCGTGCCGCCGTACTGGGCGGCGACGCCGTACACGCTGGTGAGCTGGTCGGAGGAGGTGTACGCGCTCTCGGGGTCGGTGAACGCGCCGCTCATGGTGTCGAGCACGAACGCCTGGCCGACGGCCACGGGCACGGAGGCGAGCAGGGCGGCGACGGCCGACAGGCCGAGCACGGCCTTCGGGTTGGACCGGATCAGCTTGATCGTGCCGTCGAGGATGTCACCGAGGCCCAGGGGGCGCAGCGGGATGATGCCCGGCCTCAGCGCCGGTGGTGGCGGCGCGTAGCCGTAACCGGGCTGAGGATGCGGATAGGGCGGATAGGGTGTTTGGGGCCCGGGTCCCAGTGGCTGTTGTTGCTGAAGGGGCTCCCCGTACGGCTGCCCGTAGGGCATCTGCTGTGGCGCGCCTGGCGCGGTCCACGGGGAGGCCGGCGGGGCGCTGTAGGGCGGGGGCTGTTCGGCCGACCAGCCTGATGGCGTCTCGGGCGGGGGACCGTGACCGTCTGACATATCCCAATCCTGGCATGCTGAACGGGGCATTGGTGTCGCTGAGCGCATTCGCCGTCTCATCCTTGCCGTATTCGACGGAGAATCCGGTCGAGGTTCACGTCCAGGGGATGGCAGAAAGTTGCTCTGTTACCGCAGACTTGAGATTGCGGTCGCGGGAGGCGGACCTAAAATTCGCCTTTTGCATGGCTCATGTCACACTCATGGGCCCACCAAGGGTAACCTTCAGCGATCGTGCGGGTATGTCCCACAATGCGTAGAACGAATGAGGGGCCATGAAAGGTCGCGTGCTGGTCGTCGATGACGACGCCGCTCTCGCCGAGATGCTGGGGATCGTCCTGCGAGGGGAAGGCTTCGAGCCGTCTTTTGTCTCCGACGGCGACAAGGCCCTCGATGCGTTCCGGGATACACGCCCGGATCTGGTCCTGCTCGACCTGATGCTGCCGGGGGCGGACGGCATCGACGTCGCACGCAGGATCAGGGCTGAGTCGGGGGTTCCGATCGTCATGCTCACGGCCAAGAGCGACACGATCGACGTCGTTCTCGGGCTGGAGTCGGGGGCCGACGACTACATCGTCAAGCCGTTCAAGCCGAAGGAGCTCGTGGCCCGGGTGCGGGCGCGGCTCCGCCGCACCGATGAGCCGACCCCCGAGATCCTCCAGATCGGCGACATCACCATCGACGTGGCCGGGCACTCGGTCAAGCGGGGCGAGGAGACGATCAACCTCACGCCGCTGGAGTTCGACCTGCTGGTCGCGCTGGCCCGCAAGCCGCGCCAGGTGTTCACCCGCGAGGTCCTGCTCGAGCAGGTCTGGGGCTACCGGCACGCGGCCGACACGCGGCTGGTCAACGTGCACGTGCAGCGGCTCAGGGCCAAGATCGAGAAGGACCCCGAGCACCCCGAGATCGTGGTGACGGTCCGCGGCGTCGGCTACAAAGCCGGCCCCGCCTAGTCCACGTCCCGACCTGCCGTGCCCCCGGCGAAGAAGAAGCGTTTCCGCCGACGGACATTCCGCCAGATTCTGGGCGGCGTTCGCCGGCGGGTGCGCCGTGCGGCAGGCAGGACACGGAGCGTGTGGCGGCGCTCGCTCCAGCTCCAGGTGGTCACCAGCACGCTGGTGATCTCCGTGATCGTGGTGGTCGTGCTGGGCACGTTCCTGTCCGAGCAGATCAACCGGTCGGTCGTGCAGAGCAGCCAGCGCTCCTCCGCCAGCGAGGCCTTCGCCGACCGCCTCCAGATCGCCGACGCGCTGGCGCCCGAGACCGACGACCCGACCAAGCCCGCCGACAGCGGCAAGAAGGGCTCGGCCAACCCGCTCGACGACGTCATGGACATCGTCACCGGATCGGGTGAGAACGGCTCCAAGAAGCGCTACGACGTGCTGATACTCAACCAGGCGATCCCCGGCCAGTCGCGGGCGTCCGGGGGCGTCGTGCCGTCCAACGTGCCGGAGAGCCTGCGGCACAACGTGCAGAAGAAGACCGTCGGGTCCATCGAGAAGATCAAGTTCGCCGGCGAGAGCCAGCCCCGGCTCACGTACGTGGTCGGCGGCACCGTGCACGTGCCCTCCAGCGGCCAGAACTACGAGGTCTACCACTTCTTCCCGTTCACGGACGAAGAGGAGCTGCTGTCCAACGTCCGGCTGGCCATCGTCGTGGTCGGCCTCGGGCTCGTGCTGCTGCTCGCCGCCATCGCGTACCTGGTCGCCCGCCAGGTCGTCACTCCCGTGCGGCTGGCGCGCCAGGCCGCCGAGCGCCTGGCCTCCGGCAAACTGGACGAACGGCTCAAGGTTCGCGGCGAGGACGACCTGGCCCGCCTGGCGAACTCGTTCAACGAGATGGCCGCCAACCTGGCGCTGAAGATCCACCAGCTGGAGGAGCTCTCGCAGGTCCAGCGGCAGTTCGTCTCCGACGTCTCCCACGAGCTGCGCACGCCGCTGACGACCGTGCGCATGGCCGCCGACCTGCTCTACGACGCCCGCGAGGACTTCGACCCGATGGCCTCCCGCTCGGCGGAGCTCATGCAGGCCCAGCTCGAACGGTTCGAGTCGATGCTGGCAGACCTGCTGGAGATCAGCCGCTACGACGCCGGCGCCGCGACGCTCGACCTCGACCCCGTGGACGTGCGCGACGTGGTGCTGCGGGCCATCGCCGACTCCGAGGCGCTGGCCGAGCGGCACACGACCCGCTTCGAGCTCCGGCTGCCGAACGAGCCGTGCATGGCCGAGATCGACAACCGCAGGGTCGAGCGGATTTTGCGCAACCTGCTGTTCAACGCCATCGAGCACGGCGAGGGCAGGGACATCGTGGTCACCGTCGGCGCCGACCGGGACGCGGTCGCGGTGGCCGTGCGCGACCACGGGATCGGGCTGAAGGGCGGCGAGGACACGATGGTGTTCGACCGGTTCTGGCGGGCCGACCCGTCGCGGGCGCGGACGATCGGCGGCACCGGGCTGGGGCTGGCGATCTCGCGCGAGGACGCCACGCTGCACGGCGGCTGGCTGCAGGCCTGGGGACAGCCGGGGGAGGGCTCGCAGTTCAGGCTGACACTGCCGAGGACGGCCGGGGCCGATCTGAAGGGCTCGCCGCTGTCGCTGGTGCCGCCGGAGATCGAGATGCGGCGTACGT
Organism: Nonomuraea sp. NPDC051941; assembly: GCF_044593615.1. NCBI lineage: Bacteria > Bacillati > Actinomycetota > Actinomycetes > Streptosporangiales > Streptosporangiaceae > Nonomuraea > Nonomuraea sp. NPDC051941. Next base: position 193,125 of record NZ_JBIUCF010000011.1, on the reverse strand, counting down.
GGCGTACGGCCATGACGCCGGTGCTGCTGCCGGCCTCGGCGGATGGGGCCGACCATGACGACGACTAGACGGGTGACCGGGCGGCGTGAGCGGGTGGGGCGGCTCGGCGCGGTGTTCGTGATCGGGGTCGCGGTGGTCTGCGCGGGCTCCGGCTGCACCGTGATCCCCGTGACCGGTCCCCTCACCGTCAACGAGGCCGGCAGCGGCGACCCGCTGAGCAAGCCGTTCCACCGCATGATCGCCTTCCCGCCCGACAAGACCTGGAACGAGGAGCAGACGATCAGGGGTCTGCAGGCGGCCATGGCGGCCTACGCCGACGACCCGACCATCCTGCCCCAGTACCTGACCCAGGAGGCGCGGGCGAAGTGGAGCGCCTCGGGGCCGGTGACGGTGGTCGACGACGCGTTCGAGATCGTGCCTCCCACCGAGCGCGAGGCGACGGAGCCGGTGGAGAAGGTCACGGTCAAGGGCCGGTGGGTGGCGCGCATCAAGGAGGACGACTCGTACGCCCCCACCGCCGGTCCCTGGGTGGACTCCTTCGAGCTGGTGAAGGCCGAAGGCGGCGGTTACCTGGTCAAGAGCCTGCCCAACGGGCTGCTGCTCACCGACTCCGACGTGAGCCGCGCGTACCGGGCCACGAACCTCTACTACCTGAACGGCAACAGCCCGAACACGCTGGTCGTGGACCGCGTGCGCCTGCGGCTGAAGCCGACGGAGACGTACGCGCAGACCATCCTGCAGCGCCTGCTCAAGAGCCCCACCTCGGCCCTGCAGGGGGCGGTGACGACGAGCTTCCCGCTCGACACCAAGGTCGAGTCGATCAGGTCCGGCGAGGACCGCGTGGTGATCAACCTCTCCGGCCCCCTCGACACCCTTGACCTGGGCGCCGAGGACTCCCTGCGGGCCCAGATCAGGTACAGCCTGAACAAGAACGAGATCGCCAAGGGCCGCGTCATCGAGATCCAGGTGAACGGGGAGTCCTACTCCATCGACCGGCCCGACTCCGACGACGACTGGCTGGACGCCACCAGCGACGCCGCGTACTACATCAGCAAGGGCGCGGTCCACTACATGAGCAAGGACGGGCCCGCGGGCAGCGTGCCGGGTCCGGCGGGGCAGGAGCGCGACGGCTTCCACGGCTTCGCCCTGTCCAAGGACGGCGGGTACGTCGCCGCCCAGACCTCCACCGGCATCTCGGTGGCGGCGCTGACGCAGTCGGGGCGCTGGCAGGAGGTCATCCAGGGCACCCTGACCCCGCCCACGTGGCACCGCGACGGGTCACTATGGACCTACGACCAGACGAACTCCGCCCTGCTCCGGTACGACCCGCTCAGCGGGAAGGGACCCCAGCGGATCTCCGCGCCCAAGCTGACCGGGCTGGACGTCACCCGGCTCAGGATCGCCAGGGACGGCGTGCGGGTGGCGGTCACCACCGGTCAGAACACGGTCCAGATCGGCGCGCTCACGGGCGGGGCGGCGGGGATGATGCTGGGCAACTTCCAGGCCCTGACCACCACCGAGGGGGGAAACAAGATCCTCGACGTGGCCTGGGAGGATGACGAGCACCTGCTGGTGCTGGTGGAGGGCCAGGCGGGGCAGGTGCTCAACGAGATCAACGTGGGGGACGGGGAGATCGAGGGAGTGCCGCTGAAGGAGCCGCTCGCGGCGGTGGCCGCGGTGAACGACCGCGTGCTGGCGGAGGCGAAGACGGCCAAGGGCAACCAGATCATGGAGCTCGGCCAGGACCGGCAGTCCTGGACCACCAAGATCGAATCCGGCGCCAGCACGCCGCTCTTCCCCCTGGGTTAGCCGCTCGTCTCTCCCTGGGCCGGCCGCTCGTCGGCCCGGACGGAAATTGTCGGTCGCGGGCGGCATCCTGGCACGCGTGCTGACCACCGTGCTCGACCTTGTCCTCCCGCAGTCCTGCGCCGGGTGCGCCGCCGGAGGGGCGCGGTGGTGCGCCGGCTGTCAGGCCGAGCTCGTCGGCGCGCCCGCCAGGCGGTTGCCCGAGCCCGCGCCGGACGGCCTGCCCGACTGCTGGTCGGCGGCACCGTACGAGGGCGCGGTGCGCAGGGCGGTCGTGGCGTACAAGGAGCGGGGCGCGGTGGCGTTGGCGGAGGTGCTGGCGGAGGCCGTGGCGTTCACCGTCGTGACGGCGGTCAACGGCGCGAAGGCACCCTGGGCCGGCGGGCGGTTCGCGGTGGTGCCGGTGCCGAGCGCGCGGCGGACACGCCGGCACCGGGGCCACGACCCGGTCGGGCGGCTGGCGGTGCTGGCCGCGGGCCGGCTGCGGGCGTGGGGCCTGCGGGCCGAGGCCTGGCCGGCGCTGGGCCAGGCGCGGCGGGTGGCCGACCAGGCGGGGCTGAGTTCCGCCGAGAGGAGCTCCAACCTCGCGGGGTCACTCCAGGTACGGCGGGCCGCGAAAGGCCCTCCAGCGGCCTGTGCGGTGCTCCTGGACGACATCGTCACGACCGGGGCCACCCTCGTGGAGGCCGCCAGGGCGCTGAGCTCGGCGGGGGTGCGAGTGCCGCTGGCCGCGACCGTGGCCGCGACACGCCGAAGATCTTGAAAAGGATTACGGTTACGGTGAGTAAAGAAAGATCCACATCGCTATCCTCACCACGAGGCCACATGTCACTTCCCCCAAGGGGGCGGCAGGGCTGCTCAGTGGGCGGGAGCTCCATCCTCATAAGGGTTGCCGACCGGTTAAATAGGGCATTTGGGAGAGCATGAGGACCTCGGGAAAATCACGGTACGTGATCCTTTGGCCGATCCTCCGGCTGACATTCGCGCAGGATGCGGATAGCGTTCTGACATGGCACCCGTTCGGGTCCGTGGTTGCGCAGGGTCGGGGTCCCCGGCTCTGCTAGCCGATGCCAGCCGCAGGCAAAACGGTCCACGTAAGGCGACTCTTTGTCGACCGATCACGGTGCGGCTTAGGGGTAAGTCCTGCCTTCCCGAGGGTCCAGATGTCCCTCGCCAGAAGAGAAGGGCAGTAGTGGCAACAGAGCTGCGAAACCCTCAGCAGGCGGATGTGGGGTCGAAGACCAGGTCGGCCGGACGGGTGCCAACCGAGTTCCCGGTGACGCAGAGTCGGAAGAGGGTAACGGTGACAGAAAGGCAGACAGCAGACCCCGTCCGACAGGCACGTCGTCGGGCGCTCTTGCTCAGTCGCTAGACCGAAGGGGGGCTGTTGCATGGACATCATCGTCAAGGGCCGGCACACAGGTGTGAGTGATCGGTTCCGTGACCAAGTGACGACCAAGCTGGCCAGGATCGAACGTCTGGACAACAAACTCATCCGAGTCGATGTGGAGGTGTCGAAAGAACGCAATCCGCGCCTCGCTGACCAGCGCGAGCGCGTCGAGCTCACCATTCACTCTCGAGGACCGGCCATCCGCGCCGAAGCCTCGGCCGACGACCGATTCGCAGCCCTCGACATGGCCCTCGACAAGCTGGAAGGCCGCCTCAGGCGGCTGGCCGACCGGCGCAAGGTCCACCACGGCAACCACTGCCCGCCCTCTGTGGCGGAGATCACCGCGGCACTCCCCGACGTCGCGGACCTGACCCCGCGGGAGGCCACCGCCCCCGCCGAGGCCGAAGAGGACGAGCAGGTTCAGCGCGACCAGCGCTACGACGACATCGTCCCGATCGAGATGGACGGCGAAGGGCCGCTCGTCGTCCGAGAGAAGTTCCACAAAGCGGAACCCATGACCATCGACCAGGCCCTCCTCGAGATGGAGCTGGTCGGGCACGACTTCTACCTGTTCCGTGACAAGGAGAGCGGCCAGCCGTGCGTGGTCTACAACAGACGCGGCTACAACTACGGCGTGTTGCGGCTCGTAGAGCCATGATCGCGCGCTAAAAGATCTTCTCGACCACCCGAGAACCGTGGCTCCCGTGCCATCATTGCGGTTCAACGGCTCTGGCCCCCCGACGAGGAGGAGACGTGAGCGAGCTCAGTCAGGTTCAGATGAGCGAGCGAAGCGAAGCGAAGGCTGTCGCGAGGCGGATCAAGGAGGCCTCGTGACCGAGTCTGGCGAGGTCCGTACCTCAGCGACCGAGCCGATCCGCGTGTTGATCGTTGACGATCACGAGCTGATCCGGCGGAGCCTGGCTCTCGCGCTGGCCGCTGAGCCCGACATCGAGGTGGTCGGCGAAGCGAGCGACGGGCAGGAGGCGGTCGAGTTGGCCAACCGCCTCATGCCCGACATCGCGCTCATGGACGTGCGTATGCCACGGCAGGACGGGATCGAGGCCACGAAGGGCATCAAGGCCTCGGTCCCGAGCACGCGCGTCATCATGCTGACGGTGAGCGACGAGGAAGAAGACCTCTTCGAGGCCATCAAGGCAGGCGCCACCGGCTATCTGCTCAAGGACGTCCAGATCAACGACGTGCCGGCCGCGGTGCGCGGCGTGCACGAGGGCCAGTCCTTAATCAACCCGGCGATGGCCGCCAAGCTCATCAGCGAATTCCAGAACATGAGCCGCAAGGAGTCCGAGCGCCCTCCCCAGCTCCCCGTCCCCCGCCTGACCGATCGCGAGATGGAGGTCCTGCGGCTGGTGGCCAAGGGGATGAACAACCGCGAGATCGCCAAGCAGCTGTTCATCTCCGAGAACACCGTGAAGAACCACGTACGCAACATCCTCGACAAGCTGCAACTGCACTCGAGGATGGAGGCCGTGGTGTACGCGGTGCGGGAACGCATGCTGGAGATCACCTAGCCGTCCATGCGGGGAGCCTCACCCCGGCTCTCACCTGGACGGCTCAGGGGCAGGCAACCATCGCCACCCGCGAAGCCGGATCCCCCTGTCAGGGACAGCCAGTCCCCACGCCCCGGCGGCCGTGCCGCCCCCGTTCCCAGCCGGGCGGTCAAAGGACAGGCACAGCCATCGCCGCCCGCAAGCCGTCTCACTCCCGCCCCCATCTGGGCAGCCTGGAGATAGGCAGCTACCCGCGCTCGCTACCCGCGCCGCCCGTCTGGCGCCGTCGTGCTGGGGTGCTATCGGGCGGTGGCGGCGGCGTTCAGGATCGGGACGAGCTCGGGCGGATCGGCGTGCTCGACCCGTACGGAATCGCAGCCCACCCACTCCGCCGCAGACCACAGGGCGTCCGCCAGGGCGTCGGCCCACCTGGCGGGTGACAGGCCCGGCTCCAGGTGGAGCTGCCGGATCACCAGCGTGCTGCCCTCACGGGCCGGGTCGACGCGGCCGATCAGCCGGCCGCCCGCCAGCACGGGCATCGTGAAGTAGCCGTGGACCCGCTTGTGCTTGGGGACGTACAGCTCGAGCGTGTACTGGAAGCCGAAGACGCGCTCGGTGCGGCCGCGGTGCCAGATGAGGGAGTCGAACGGCGACAGCAGCGTCGTGCGATGGCGCCCGCGCGGCTCGGACTCCAGCGCCGCCGGGTCCGCCCAGGCGTTGGGGGAGCCCTTCTTGCCCGGCCAGCCCGAGACCGTCAAGGGGACCAGGCCCGCCGCGCCGCTGCGCAGGGCCTCGTCGAGCATGGCGGCGTACTCGCCCTTCAGGCGCAGGAAGTCGATGAGGTCGGTCCTGTTGGCCACGCCCAGGGACCGGCCCGCCACGGCGGCCAGGCGTACGACGCACTCCTCGTCGGAGAGGTCGTCGGCCAGGAGCTCCGCTGGGACCACGCGCTCCGCCAGGTCGTAGACGCGCCGCCAGCCGACACGGCGGCTGCAGACCAGCTCGCCGATGTCGAGCAGCCACTCCAGGCCGATCTTGGAGTCGGACCAGTCCCACCACGGGCCGCCGTTCTTGGCCCCGCCGACGTCCGAGGTCGTCAGCGGGCCCTGCTCGCGTACCTGCTCGAGCAGCTTGTCCACCCCGTCGGGGACCTCGTGCCAGCGGTAGCGCCGCTTACGGTACGCCCGGCGCCGGAACGAGTAGAGGGGCCAGTGCTCGACGGGCAGGATGCAGGCGGCGTGGCACCAGTATTCGAAGCTCTGGGCGGGGTTGTGCCAGTAGGCCCGTTCGATGCTGGCCCGTCCCACAGCGCCCAGGCGGGCGTAGGCGACCAGTTCGTGGGAGCGGGCGAGCACTGAGATCGTGTCGAGCTGCACGGCGCCCAGCCTGCGCAGCATCGCGTGCGCCCCGCCCTTGCGCGCGTCGGCGCCGATCATGCCCTGTGAGCGGAGGATGATCCGGCGCGCCTCGTCGAGGGTCAGGTCGATGGTGCCGGTCATGGCTGCGATTGCGTATGGCGATGCATGCGAGCAATGTAGCGACGGCCACCGACAAAACATCCCCGCCCGCCCCACCCTTGGGCACACCACCCGCCATCCGCGCCCGGTCTACCCACCGCCAACGCCACCGGCCCCACCAACACCGACCGCCCCCGCCGATGCCTCCCGCGCTGATGCCTCCCGCGCCGATGTGTCCCGCGCCGATGTGTCGCGCCGATGTGTCCTGCGCCCGCCTGACGCCTTGTCGACGTCACCCGCGCTCGTCGGCAGTGAAGGTCGCCCATCGCCCGCTAGCTGGCACCGCCCACACCTGGCCCGCCGCCGGCCAACGTCCGGACTGCCGCCAGCTACTGCCCGGACTACCGCCAGCCCACGCCAGGCGCCCCCGGCTCGCCGCCACTGACGCCATCCTCGCCCGGCGGGCCGCTCGTCAATATCGCCCGGTCCTCGACCGTCGGCGCCACCGCGTCTGGTCTGCGCCGCCGCGTCCGGTTGGCGTTACCGCGTCACCGCGTCAGGTCTGCCCGCCGTCAACGCCAGCCGTCTTGCCCGCCGATACCGACTGTGCCCGCCGATGCCATCTGAGGACGGCTGGGCGGTAGGCGACGGCGCCCGTAGCAGGCCCCAAGGCCTCCAGCGCCGTACGTCCGGCCCTGTGGCTCGTACGCCGCGTACGCAACCCCTCATCCCCGCCCGACACGCGCGACGGGCTCGTCGTTACGGGGATTGTGCTCGTCTATTACGAAAGGCCACGGTCGGCGCCATCGAGGTGCTCGCGGCCGGTGTGGGAGAACCGGTCACCGGCGGCGCACAGAGCGTGGGAGACGGGAGCCGGCGGGGCACCCGTGGGTGGGTGCCCGCCCGGTGAAGCGTGCGTCAGCGGTGATCTTCAGCGTGCATACCCACGCGGGGCGCGTCGATCACGACGTCGGTGAAGATATCGAAGACAAGGGCCAGGACGCCGCCCACGACGAACACTCCGGCGCCGATCCAGACGAGCGTCCAGTTGGCGGCCGTGAGGCCGAAGCCGGCCACCACCGTGCCCACCAGCATCACCGTCACCGCCAGCCACGATGACGCGCGCCCGGCGTGGCTGCCGAGATTCTCCGTATGCCCCGACTTCTTCCCCTCAACCATGATTAATCCTTCCTTTGCCGGTTATCGCGCTTATTGGTGCGAGCCGGCTCTCAACCGGCATACCCTCTGCCTTGACCCATTCTCCCAGATGGGTGTTGCGCCCTCGTCGTCACGGTGGCTGTGTCTGGTTGCGGAACCGCCTACGATGGCAACGGGGAAGTTTGTCTCGGCCTCTCCTCCTGGCGGCGCCGCCGGGGTAGACCTGCGAGGAGCTTTACATAAAGTGGCAGCCATTCTCGACAAGATCCTACGTGCCGGCGAAGGTAAGATCCTGCGCAAGCTCAAGCGGATCGCAGACCAGGTCAACTCCATCGAGGACGACTTCACGAGCCTGTCCGACGCGGAGTTGCGTGCGCTGACGGATGAGTTCAAGCAGCGCCATGCAGACGGTGAAACGCTCGACGATCTGCTTCCCGAGGCGTTCGCGACCGTGCGCGAGGCGGCCCGCCGCGTGCTCGGCCAGCGGCCCTACGACGTGCAGATCATGGGCGGCGCCAACCTCCATCTGGGCAACATCTCGGAGATGAAGACAGGTGAGGGCAAGACCCTCACCTGTACGCTTCCGGCGTACCTCAACGCCATCTCCGGCAAGGGCGTCCACGTCATCACGGTCAACGACTACCTGGCCAAGCGTGACGCCGAGACCATGGGCCGCATCCACCGGTTCCTCGGCCTCGAGGTCGGCTGCATCATCGCCAACCAGCAGCCCGACGAGCGGCGCAAGCAGTACGAGGCCGACATCACGTACGGCACCAACAACGAGTTCGGCTTCGACTACCTGCGCGACAACATGGCGTGGTCGCTCGAGGAGTGCGCACAGCGCGGCCACAACTTCGCGATCGTCGACGAGGTCGACTCCATCCTGATCGACGAGGCCCGTACGCCGCTGATCATCTCCGGCCCCGGCGAGCAGTCGGGCAAGTGGTACCAGGAGTTCGCCAAGATCGTGCCCCGCCTGCGCAGGGGCGTGGAGGCGAAGAACCCGGGCGAGGAGAGCACCGGCGACTACATCGTCGACGAGAAGAAGCGCACGGTCGGCATCCTGGAGGCCGGTGTCGAGAAGGTCGAGGACTGGCTCGGCATCGACAACCTCTACAAGCCCGAGCACACCCACCTCGTCGGCTTCCTGAACAACGCGCTCAAGGCCAAGGAGCTGTTCAAGAAGGACAAGGACTACATCGTCGCCGACGGCGAGGTCCTGATCGTCGACGAGTTCACCGGCCGCATCCTGCACGGGCGCCGCTACAACGAGGGCATGCACCAGGCCATCGAGGCCAAAGAGAGCGTGAAGATCAAGGACGAGAACCAGACTCTCGCCACGGTCACCCTGCAGAACTACTTCCGCCTCTACACCAAGCTGAGCGGAATGACCGGTACGGCCGCGACCGAGGCCAACGAGTTCCACCAGACGTACAAGCTGGGTGTCGTCCCGATCCCGACCAACCGGCCGATGGTCCGCAAGGACCAGGCGGACGTGGTCTACAAGACCGAGGACGCCAAGTTCGACGCGGTGGTCCAGGACATCAAGGAGCGCTACGAGGCCGGCCAGCCGGTGCTCGTCGGCACGACCTCGGTGGAGAAGTCCGAGCGGCTGTCCAAGGCGCTCAAGCGCCGCGGCGTGCAGCACGAGGTGCTCAACGCGAAGAACCACGCGCGTGAGGCGTCGATCATCGCCGAGGCCGGGCGCAAGGGCGCGGTCACCGTCGCCACCAACATGGCCGGTCGAGGCACCGACATCATGCTCGGCGGCAACTCCGAGTTCCGCGCCGACCTCGAGCTGCGCCAGCGCGGCCTCGACCCGGTCGAGACGCCGGAGGAGTACGAGAAGGCCTACCCCGAGGCGCTGGAGAAGGCCAGGGCGGCGGTCAAGGCCGAGCACGACGAGGTCACCTCGCTCGGCGGCCTCTACGTTCTCGGCACCGAGCGCCACGAGTCGCGCCGCATCGACAACCAGCTCCGCGGCCGCTCCGGCCGTCAGGGCGACCCCGGTGAGTCGCGGTTCTACCTGTCGCTCGGCGACGACCTCATGCGCCTGTTCAACTCGGCCAGGGTCGAGATGATCATGACCAGGCTGCAGATCCCCGACGACCAGCCGATCGAGTCGGGCATCGTCTCCAAGGCCATCGCCTCCGCCCAGCACCAGGTCGAGCAGCAGAACTTCGAGATCCGCAAGGAAGTTCTGAAGTACGACGAGGTCATGGACCGCCAGCGCAAGGTCATCTACGCCGAGCGCCACCGCGTGCTGGAGGGCGCCGACCTGCACGAGCAGGTGCGCGGCTTCGTCGGCGAGGTGATCGACGGCTACGTGCAGGGCGCCACGTCCGAGGGCTTCGCCGAGGAGTGGGACCTCGACAAGCTGTGGAAGGCGTTCGGGGAGCTTTACCCGATCTCGATCAAGATCGAGGACCTCGTCGAGGAGGCCGGCTCTCGCGAAGAGCTGTCCGCCGAGTTCATCTCCGAGAAGGTCAAGGCCGACGCGCTCGAGGCGTACGCCAGGCGCGAGGAGGAGTTCGGCCCCGAGACCACGCGCGACCTGGAGCGCCGCGTGATCCTCTCGGTCCTCGACCGGAAGTGGCGCGAGCACCTGTACGAGATGGACTACCTGCGCGAGGGCATCGGCATGCGGGCCTACGCGCAGAAGGACCCCAAGATCGAGTACGCCCGCGAGGGCTTCGAGATGTTCGCCGCGATGCTCGAGGGCATCAAGGAGGACTCGGTCGGGTTCCTGTTCAACCTCGAGGTGGAGGTGCAGGAAAACCCGATCGTCGAGGAGGAGGACGCGGCCATCGCGGAGACCCGCTCGATCATCGCGCGCGGGCTGCGCGGGCCTGAGCGCCCGGCCGAGCTCGAATACTCCGCGCCCGGCGAGCAGGGCGAGGTCGAGCACACCCGCGTCCGCACCACTTCGGCGGAGCGGGCCGCGTACGGAAACGTGGAGCGCAACGCGCCCTGCCCGTGCGGGTCGGGCAAGAAGTACAAGCGCTGCCACGGCGATCCCAAGAACGCCGCCTGACGCTTCTTTTTGAGACCCCCACCTCGTGTGGGGGTCTCTCTTTTTCTGCGTCTTTTCTGCGCCTTTTTATGCTGTTTCAAAGTCGGTGCAGAGCCATTGGACGCCTCTCCGTTCGAGACGTATCGCCAGGACGCGGTTGCGGTCGCCACAGTGCACCAGCATGCACATCTCCACGGCGCCGTCCCTGGGCTCCTTGACGTGCACGCTGCCGGCGAACGGGGGGCGGCTGGTCTTGATCATCTTGCCTGCCTGGACCAGCTCTCGGTAGGCGCGAGCTGTGAGCTTGTCGGCCACGGTCTCCGGCGGGCGGCGGCCCGCGAGCACCTCTGCCAGCGCCTGGCCGAGGTGGCGCAGCTTGCGCTCATCGGGGATGGACCCGGGCGGACCCCATACGAGGGGGTGCGGGTCGAGGGCCAGGGTGCCGTGGATTTCCGGGGGTGCGATTTCCGATGTCGGCTGCTCTTCGTCGTAGGGGGGTTCGGGGGTGGGGGTGACGCCGATGCGGGGGGTTGTTGACACGCATCCTCCAAATTCTTGGACGAAGAAAGAATCGTTATAAGGAGTTTTCGGTCTGGGCTAGGAATACAAATGCCGCCAACTTCTCCTGGGGGTGACTGGGTTTGTCCGTCTTTGATGGAGAAGATTTTTGGAAGTTGGATCCCCTTGGGGTGGGGGTGGGTGGCTATTCCGGACGTGATTGGCTTGGTTGCGGGCGCCCCAAACCCTTTTGGGCATGCGCGTAGTGGGATGGTGGTCGTCCCTTTTTCGGGCGCGCGAGTGGGCTCCCGCCGTTGGTTGGCGCTGGGCGCGGCCGTGGGGCGTCTCGCTGACGCGGCGCTTTGGAGGGCTGGGCGGGGCGAGGCACGTGGGGCGGCGGTGTGGCGCTGCGGCGGGGTGGCCTGGGGCTCGTGGGGCTCGCTCGCGGGGCGTTTGGCCGGGCGGTGGCCGGGGGCTGGGAGGGCGTGTCGTCCGTGGCGCGGTGGTCGTGGGGCTGCGTGGGCGTCCCGTCTATGGCGCCCGAGCGGGGCTGTGGTGGGTGTCGTGTTCCCGCCGTTGGTTGGGCGCCGGGCGCGGCCGTGGGGCGTCTCTGTGGGTGGGTGGAGCGGCTTGGGGCGGGGGTGTGGTGGGAGGTTAGGTTTCGCCTGAGTCGAGGTCGGGTTCAGGTTCGCGGCCCGGTGTGAGGATGTTGAGTTTGCGGATGAGGAAGGTGAAGACGGCGTAGTAGACGACGCCGTAAATCACCCCCAAGATCAGGATCCCGGGCAAATTCTGGGTGTTCGACTTGCTGGCGTTCAGGAGCATGTCGAGCAGGCCGGCGGAGAAGCCGAATCCCAGTTGTCCGCCGATCAACGTGGTCAGGGCCATGGCCAGGCCGGTCAGGATGGCGTGCACTACCAGGAGCAGGGGGGCCACGAAGATGAAGGCGAACTCGATCGGCTCCGTGATCCCCGTGACGAACGACGCCAGGGCGGCCGAGAGCATGATGCCGCCCACCGTGGCGCGGCGGTGGGGTGGGGCGGCGCGCCACATGGCGAGGGCGGCGGCGGGCAGGGCGAACATCATGATGGGGAAGAAGCCGGCCATGAACTGGCCGGCGTGCGGGGCGCCGCCGAAGTAGCAGTTCCAGTCCCCGCCCAGCACCCGGCCGCCCACCTCGCACTGCGGCACCACGTACCAGACGACGGAGTTGACGAAGTGGTGCAGGCCGAGGGGGATGAGCAGGCGGTTGATGAGGCCGTAGATGCCGGTGCCGATCGGGCCGATGGCGGCCAGGGCCTCGCCGGCGTGGCGGATCCACTCGCCGATCACCGGCCAGAGCCAGCCGAAGACCACGCCGATGAGCAGGGCCACGATGGAGGTGATGATGGGGACGAATCGGCGACCGCCGAAGAAGGCCAGCCAGGACGGCAGCTTGATGCGGTGGAAGCGCTGCCAGAGGAGGGCGGCGACCAGGCCCATGACGATGCCGCCGAGGACCTTGGTCGGGTTCTGCATGCCGTAGTTGATGATCTCCTTGATGCCCTGGGCCTGGGCCTCCTTGATGAGGACGGTGTCGCGGATGTCGGAGCCGAAGAACATCACCTTGGTCACCCGGTCGAAGACCAGGTAGCCGACCACGGCGGCCAGGGCGGTGGAGCCGTCGGCCTTGCGGGCGAAGCCGATCGCCACTCCCACGGCGAACAGCAACGGCAGGTTCTCGAACAGCGCCGCGCCGGCCGCGGCCAGCACCTCGGCGACCTGGTTCATCCAGGCGAACCCGGCCACGTCCGCCAGGCCGCCCGGCTCGGCGCCGTTGGAGCCGAGCATGTCGGGCTGGCCGAAGCGCAGCAGCAGGGCGGCGGCGGGCAGGGCGGCGATGGGCAGCATGAGGGAGCGGCCCAGCCGCTGGAGCACGGTCATCACGCGAGCGAACGGCGAAGGCCGGGCGGCGGTGGTCTCGTTCACCGGGCGTTCCTCCGAGCCGGGTGAGGCCTCAGCCCCGTCTTACGGGCATTTCCAGGATGGTGCGCAACTGGTAGCGATCCGCACGATACGTGGACACGCCCAGCTCCGCACAGACGCCGCCGGCGAACGACCTGCGCTGCAGCAGCAGTACGGCGCCGCCGCGCGGGAGCTTCAGCAGGTCCGCGTCGCTCGGGTCGGCGATGCCGCCGTCGATGGTGAGCTCGCCGGCGTCCATGACCAGGCCGTAGCGGCTCTCCAGCAGCTCATAAAGTGATTTATCCGACAAGTCGTGGGAACCCAGGTCGGGGGCGAGCTTGACCGGGATGTGCGCCCGTTCGATGGACAGCGGCTCCCCGTCGGCCATCCGCAGCCGCTCGATGAAGTGCACCTCCTCGCCCGGCTGGATCCCCAGCTCCTTGGCGAGGTGCGCGCTGGCCCGCACGATCCGGCGATCGAGGTCGCGCGAGCCCGGGATCATGCCCCGCGCCCTCATGTCGTCGGTGAACGACGTCAGCTGCAGCGCCAGCTCGATCTTGGGCCGGGCGACGAACGTCCCCTTGCCCGGCACCCGGTGCAGGCGACCCTCGGACACGAGGTGGTCGACGGCCTGCCGTACGGTCATCCTGGACAGGCCGAAGCGCTGGCAGAGCTCGCGCTCGGACGGGATGGCCGCCCCGATGCTCAGCTCGTCGCTGTCGATGAGGTCCAACAGGATCTCGCGGAGCTGGAAATACTTGGGCACCGGGCTGTCCGGATCGATGTGCGCCACGGATCCTCCCCTCGATCGCGACCTTGGCAATGGGTTATGGTTCGTACTGGTCTAGTCCGGACTAGACCACATGTCGCGAAAGACGGTCAAGTCCGCGTCGCAGTCGATCAAGGAAAGAGCCCGAGATGACCACGAAGATGCGCAGCGAGATCGCCGAGCAGCCGGCCGCGCTGCGGGCCACCCTGGACTCCCTGCTGCCGAGGGTCGACGAGGTGAGAGCAGTGGGCGAGCAGACTCGCCAGCTGCTGTTCATCGCGCGCGGTACCTCTGACAATGCTGCAGTTTATGGGCGATACCTGGTCGAATCACACGCGGGCCGCCTGGCCGCGCTGGCCGCGCCCTCGATCGCCACGACGTACAAGCGCAAGCTGGACCTGGACGGGGTGCTGGCCGTCGCGATCTCGCAGTCGGGGCGCACCGAGGAGATCGTCGAGACGCTGGCCTGGGCCAAGGACTGCGGGGCCAGGACCGTCGGCATCACGAACGGCGGCGAGCAGAGCCCCCTCGCGCAGGCCGCCGACGTGGCCCTGTGCACGGTCGCCGGCGAGGAGAAGGCCGTTCCCGCGACCAAGACGTACACGACGCAGCTCGCGGCCCTGGCGGTGCTCGCGCTGGGCCTGGGCGCCGATGTTGACGCGGAGGACCTGCGGCGGGTGCCCGAGGCGGTGGAGAAGCTGATCACCGAGCCGGGCGACCTGGAGGCCGTGGTCGAGGGCCTGCTGGACAAGCCGGGCGTGGTCGTGTCCGGGCGCGGGCTGGCGTTCTCGACGGCCCTGGAGACGGCGCTGAAGCTCAAGGAGGCCTGCTACCTGCACGCCATGGGCCTGTCCTACGCCGACCTGCTGCACGGCCCCATCGCCGTGGTCGACGCCGACACGCCCGCGCTGCTGGTCGCCGCCGAGAACAGCCCGACCCTGTCCGGTACGGTCGCGCTGGCCGAGCGGGTGGTGGCCGCGGGCGCGGCGGCGTACACGATCGGTGGCGGCGACGCGCTCGCACGGGCGGGCACCGCCGCGCTGAACGGCCCCGACCTGCCCGAGTGGGTGGCTCCAATGGGGTTGATCGTGCCCGGTCAGCTGCTCACCGAGGCGCTGGCCCGCAGGCTCGGCATCGACCCCGACGCGCCGCGCGGGCTGAACAAGGTCACCCAGACCGACTGAAATAGCCTGGTCACAAGAGCTCTAGGGAGGGCCGGATGGCGGCTGACGCGAACGCGATCATCGCCGGTTTGGGCGGGGCCGACAACATCATCGAGATCGAGCCCTGCATCACCCGGTTGCGCACGGAGGTGCACGACGCGTCCAAGGTCGATCAGGCCGCCCTCAGGGCGGCGGGCGCGCACGGCGTGATGGCCGCGGGGAACGTGGTCCAGGTCGTCGTCGGGCCGGAGGCGGACACCATCGCCAGCGACATCGAGGACATCATCGGCTAAGGGCGAGACCATGACGACTGTTCTCGCCCCGGTTGAGGGGGCAGCTGTGGGGTTGGCCGCCGTGCCCGACCCGGTGTTCTCCGCGGGGCTGGTCGGGCCGGGGGCCGCGATCGACCCGCTGCGCGGGCCGGGCAAGGCCGTAGCCCCCATTGCTGGAAAAATCATGAAACTGCATCCGCACGCGTACGTCATCGTCGGAGACGACGGCAGAGGCGTCCTGGTGCACCTGGGCATCGACACGGTCCAGCTCAAAGGCCAGGGGTTCGAGCTCCTGGCCGCCGAGGGCGACCGCGTGAGCGCCGGTCAGCCCGTCGTGGCCTGGGACCCGGCGGTCATCGAGGCGGGCGGCCGCTCGCCGGTCTGCCCGGTCGTCGCGCTCGACGCCCTCTCCGGGTCCGTGACCGAGGTCGCGGAGGGGGCGGTTCACGCGGGGGACGAGCTCTTCCGATGGGAATAGCTCCGGAGCGAGCGTGTTCGCCGAGACGGCAGAATGTACACGCGCTATCGCACGAGGGTCCGGCTGGTCTGGACCGGCACCAGAAGGAGGAGTAATGGGTGAGCGCAAGGTCACCGTGGCGGCGGAAGTGGGGCTGCACGCCCGGCCCGCCGCGACGTTCGTCCAGCGGGCGAAGAAGGCCCCCATGGACATCACGGTGACGAAGTCCCACGGCAGCCAGCAGGTCAACGGCAAGAGCATCCTCGCGATCATGGCCCTGGACGTCAGGCAGGGCGAGACCGTCGTGATCAGCGCGGAGGGCGAGGGGTCGGAAGAGGTCCTCGACGAGCTGGCCGCGATCGCCGCGGCGCCATGAACCTGCGGGGGGTCGGGGTCAGCCCGGGCATCGGGCACGGCCCCGCGTACGTGCTGACCGTCTCCGTGCCCGAACCCCCCGAGGGCGCCACCTACACCGGTGAGGCGGATCAGGAGAAGGAGCGCGCGATGGCCGCGCTCACACAGGTCGCGGGAGAGTTGGAGGCCCGGGGGAACCAGGCGGGCGGCGAGGCCGAGGAGATCCTCAAGGCCCAGGCGCTGATGGCCGAGGATCCCGGGCTGGTCGTCAAGGTGCGAACGTTGATCGACCGCGGCCTGGCCGCCCCGAGGGCGGTTTTTGAAGCTTTCACGAAATATCGGCACGTACTGGCTGGGTCCGGGGGCTACCTGGGCGAGCGGGCCGCCGACCTCGACGACATCAGGGACCGCGTGATCGCGCTGCTCTACGGGCACGCCATGCAGGGGCTCCCGGTCGCGCCCGAGGAGCCGTACGTGCTGGTCGCCAGGGACCTCGCGCCCGCCGACACGGCGATGCTGCGCAAGGAGGACGTCGCCGCGTTCGTCACCCAGGAGGGCGGCCCCACCAGCCACACCGCGATCATGGCCAGGGCGATGGGCGTGCCCGCCGTCGTGGCCTGCCCGGGCGCGCTGGAGATCCCGCCGGGCGTCCGGGTGATGGCCGACGGCACGTCGGGAGACGTACGCGTCGAGCCGGCCGAGTCCGACGTGGCAGAGGCGGTCGGCGCGGACGCCGCGCGGCAGGCGGCGATCGCCGCGGCGAAGGGACCGGGCAGGACCGCCGACGGGCACCCGGTTCCGCTGCTCGCCAACATCGGCGGCCCCGCGGACCTCGACGACGCCGTCAACGCCGGGGCCGAGGGGATCGGGCTCTACCGCACCGAGTTCCTCTTCCTTGACAGGACCGAGCCGCCGTCCACGGAGGAGCAGCGGCGGGCCTACCGCGCGGCGCTGGAGGCGTTCCCCGGCGGCAAGGTGGTCGTGCGGACCCTGGACGTGGGCGCGGACAAGCCGCTGGCGTTCCTGCCCGGGCCCGCCGAGCCGAACCCGGCGCTCGGTGAGCGGGGGCTGCGCAGGTTCAGGAGATTCCCCGACGTCATGGCAGCACAGCTCGGCGCGCTCGCGGCCGTCGCCTCCGAACGGCTCCAGGTGATGGCGCCGATGGTGGCCACGGCCGAGGAGGCCGCGTGGTTCGCGCAGGAGTGCCGGGCCAGGGGCCTGACGAACGTGGGCGCGATGGTCGAGGTCCCGTCGGCCGCGCTGCGCGCCCGCGAGTTGCTCACCCGGGTGGACTTCGTCTCGATCGGCACCAACGACCTCGCCCAGTACGCCTACGCCGCGGACCGCCAGGTCGGCGCCGTGAGCGCGCTGCACGACCCGTGGCTGCCCGCGCTGCTGGACCTGGTCGCCATGACCGCGGCCGCCGCCGCGAGAGCGGGCAAGCCGTGCGGCGTCTGCGGCGAGTCGGCCGCCGACCCGGCGCTGGCCTGCGTGCTCGTCGGGCTCGGGGTCTCCTCGCTGTCGATGGGCGCCGCGGCGCTGCCCGCCGTACGCGCCGTGCTGGCCGCGCACACGCTCGAGCAGTGCGAGCGGGCCGCCGAGGCCGCGCGGGCGCAGACGACGGCGGCGCAGGCGCGTGCGGCGGCCCGTGTGCACCTGTCCGGGCTCACCCGGCTGGGGCTGTAACCGGGTCCACATCCGGCCGTCTTGGTAAAGGGACGGTCTGGTGTGGGTTGTCTCATGGATACCTTTGGAGGCATGCTTCGACGGATCGGTACGGCAGGCCTCCTCGCGATCGCTCTGACAGCCTGCGGCGCAGGCGGCAGCCCGGCGGGTGCGACCCCGACCGGAGGAGGCAAGGCCGCACCGCCCGCGCAGACCCCGCAGACGACGCCTCCGCAGGCGACGCCGCAGAGCCCGCCGCAGGCGCGGCCGGGCGCCGTCGAGCGCGTCCTGGCGAAGATGAGCGTCGAGGAGAAGGTCGGCCAGCTCTTCATGCCCGTCCTGTACGGCACCGCGGCCGACACGGTGTCGGGCGAGAACCAGGCCAGGTACGGCGCCCAGACCCCGGCCAAGGTGATCGCGAAGTACCACCTCGGCGGTGTGATCCTCTTCCCGCACAACATCAAGGGCGTCGGCCAGGTCGTCGGCCTCACCAACGGCCTGCAGCGCGCGTCCGCGGACGTCCCGCTCCTGATCGGCACCGACCAGGAGAACGGCCTGGTGGCCAGGATGTCCGCGCTCATGACCGACTTCCCCGGAGCCGCCCGGATCGGCGCCACCAAGGACCCCGACCGGGCGCGGGCCGTGGCCAGGGCCACCGGTGAGGAGCTGCGCGCGCTCGGCGTCAACCTCGACTTCGCCCCGGTCGCCGACGTGAACGTGAACCCCAAGAACCCGGTCATCGGCCCCCGGGCCTACGGCAACGACCCCGCGCGGGTGGCGAAGATGGTCGCGGCGGCGGTCAAGGGGTTCGGCGAGGCGAAGGTGGCCGCCACCGCCAAGCACTTCCCCGGCCACGGTGACACCGACGTCGACAGCCACACGGGGCTGCCGGTGATCAAGCACACGAAGGCTCAGTGGGAGAAGATCGACGCGCCGCCGTTCAGGGCGGCGATCGACGCGGGCGTGGACGCCGTGATGAGCGCCCACCTCGTCTTCCCCAAGCTCGACCCGTCGGGCGACCCGGCCACGCTGTCCAAGCCCATCCTGACCGGCCTGCTGCGGCAGAAGCTCGGCTTCAAGGGCGTGATCTCCACCGACGCGCTCAACATGGAGGGCGTGCGCAAGA
The DNA here is from genome assembly GCF_044593615.1 of Nonomuraea sp. NPDC051941. Lineage (NCBI taxonomy): Bacteria > Bacillati > Actinomycetota > Actinomycetes > Streptosporangiales > Streptosporangiaceae > Nonomuraea > Nonomuraea sp. NPDC051941. The sequence goes on along the minus strand of NZ_JBIUCF010000011.1, from coordinate 174,545 downwards.
AGTACAACGACGGGGAGATCGCTGTGCGGGCCGTGCTGGCCGGGGCCGACCTGCTGCTCATGCCGAACGACCTGCCGAAGGCCTACCAGGCGGTGGTGGCGGCGGTGAGGTCGGGCCGGATCTCCAAGGACCGGCTCGACCAGTCCGTCACCAGGCTGCTCACGCTCAAGCAGGCCAAGGGCTACCTGCCCGAGGCCCCCGCCGCCGACGCGGAGAGGGCGGCCGGCGTGCTGCGCTCCACGGCGCACCGCAAGCTGGCCGCCCAGGTCACGCGCTAGCTAGTGCGCGCCGCGCAGGCCGCTGGCGATGAACATCCCGGCCAGCATGGCGAACAGGAACGCCTGTAGAAACTGGATGAACATCTCGAACGCGGTCATCACGATCGTCATCAGCACGCCGAGGACGCCGAGCCCCGCGCCCAGCGGGGTGAGCCGCTCGAACAGGAACCAGAAGCCCACCGAGCTGAAGAAGGCCACGAGGATGTGGCCGGCGAACATGTTCGCGAACAACCGCACGAAGTGGGTGAACAACGACGTGATGAACACCTCGGCCAGGATCAGCGGGGCATAGAGGCCGTACGCCCAGCCGGGCAGGCCCGGGAGGTGCACGATGCCCCTCAGGTAGCCGCGCACGCCGTGGTGCCGGACGCCGAGGTAGACCTTGATGCCGTACACGATGAGCGCCAGCACCAGGGGGAAGGCGATGTGCGCGGCGACGGGGAACTGGATGAGCGGGACGATGCCCATCAGGTTCCAGATGAGCACGGTCAGGAAGGTCGTGAGGAGGAAGCCCATCCATCGGTCGGAGTCGGCGCCGAGGCTGGGCCGGGCGATCTGGTCGCGTACGAACAGGTACGCGTACTCGCCGATGCTCTGCCAGCCGCGTGGGATGATCTTCGGCTTGGCGAACGCGGCCCAGCACAGGGCGATGGCGATGACCGAGCTGAGCAGGGCGATGAGGACCGGTTTGGTGAACCATTCCGGGCCGCCGGGAAAGATCGGCGCGAACTCGAAGAGTTCCAGTCCCGGGGCGGTCCATCGGTCGGGGGAGGTGATCAGGATCGTCGTCCGCACGGCGGTCCTTTCTGGGTAGCGACTATCGCTGGAAGCACACCTTAACTGGATATATCGGGCGACCTTTTTATAGGGTTTTAACGGTTTATAAGTGCCGGTGACGTTCTATTCTGGAACGGTGCTTACGGGTGTGCTCATCGACTGGGGCGGGGTGCTGACGACCAGCCTTTCCGACTCCATCGCGCGCTGGATCGCGGCGGACAGGATCGACGGCGACCACTACCGCCACGTGATGCGGAAGATGGTCGACCACGCTTACGGCGACGGTGTCGGCGAAAGCGTCGTCCACGCGCTGGAAAGGGGCGAGATCGACGGCTCCGCCTTCGAGCGCGACCTCGCCGCTCGGCTGCTGACCGTCGACGGGGTGCCGCCCGTGGCCGAGGGGCTGCTGGAGCGGATGTTCGCGGGATTCGAACGCGTTGACGCAATGTACGACATGCTCCGCGACGTACGGGAAAATGGTGTCAAAACGTGTTTGGTATCTAACTCTTGGTCAAATGAGTATCCCCGCGCCGACTGGGACGAGCTCTTCGACGCGGTCGTGATCTCCGGCGAGGTCGGCATGCGCAAGCCCGAGCCGCGCATCTACCACCACGCGGTCGAGCTGATCGGCCTGGCCTGCGAGGAGTGCGTGTTCATCGACGACATCGAGGCCAACATCCTGGCCGCCCGCGCGCTCGGCATCGCCGGCATTCATCACAAAGATGCCAACTCGACCATCGAGGAACTCGAGTCTCTCCTCCGTCTCACGCTGCGACGGGCATGATAGAGCCCTTGCACGCTGAGATGTGGCCGCCGCCGAGTGCGGACCTCCATCTCGGCACGCCGAGCTGAGCTCGGCCAGAAAGAAAGCACGAAAGGTTCGTCATGCGCGTCTATCTGCCGTGCACTCTCCCGGCACTGGCCCAGGCGGTCGAGTCGGGAGAGCTGGGTCCGGCCCCGCTGACCGGCTACGCGGTGACCCCCGCGCTGACCGAGTGGTACGCCTCGGGTGACACCGAGGAGCTCGAATACGTGGCGCTCACCGAGGCGGCCCGCGCGTCGCTGCGGATGCTGGCCGCCGACCGCGCCGACGGCGCCGAGACCGCGTTCCGGCGCGTGGTGGTCGCCGCCGAGGTGCGGGAGCGCTCGGTCGCCGCCGGAGTCGACCTGGAGGAACGGGCGAGAGTACGCCTCGCCGACCCGATCCCGCTGGCCAAGGTGGCCGCGGTGCACATCGACGACCACGAGGCGATCACCGACATCGAGGCCGCCGTCGCCGCGCTGCCGGCCGCGGACGAGGGCGACGACGACGCGAGATTCACCGTGGACGGGGCCGAGGCGCACGAGCTCATGTGGTATGCCACGCAGGAGATTTCCGACCTTCTGCGATCATAACAACGACGTTACATCGATCACACTTCCTTGACCGTTTGAAGCCGGGCCTCGCTAGTGTCGCGATCTAGCAAGTGTTGTTTACGCAAGGAGTCGGTCCAAGTGAAGCTTCGAGTTGCCGCTACTGTCCTGGGAGCCGTCGCGGCGGTCCTCCTGGCGGGCGCGCCCGCGCACGCCCAGGCCAAGCCGGGCGACCACAAGGACCCGGCCAAGTCGGGATGCTGGAACTCGGCCAAGGTGGTCAAGACCGGCAACATCAAGAGCCGCCTCGACGGCAACGTCGGGACGATCAAGCTCTGGTGGTCCGGCAAGTGCAAGACCAACTGGGTCGAGATCCGCACGGCCTCCTCGGCGACCGGCACCATCAGCGTCTACGCCGCCGACGGCCGCTACGACCAGTTCCGCTTCAAAGCGGGCAACAAGGGCCGGCACTGGGGCAACATGATCTGGGCCAACAACATGTGCGCCTGGGGCAGTGCCTCGATCCAGTGGAACGGCGGCCGCGGAGGCCAGAACGGCTCCGGCGCCACCGCGAAGGCCTGCGGCTAGCTCTCCCTCCAGGGGCCGTGGCCGGATGGTCGCGGCCCTTGCGCTGGGCGTTCATCGAAACGTCACACGTGCCGTCTAAGCTTGTCGCAACATGACAAAGCACATCATCTGGGATTGGAACGGCACGCTCTTCCACGACATCGACGCCGTGGTGGGGGCCACCAACGAGGTCTTCAAGCCGTACGAGCTTCCTGAGATGACCGCCGACGGTTTCCGCGCGGTCTACACCCGGCCCATCTGGGTCGCCTACGAGCGCATGCTCGGCCGCCCCCTGACCGAGGGGGAGTGGGAGCTGCTCGACGACGGGTTCCACGAGCACTACTTCCGGCTGAGCGACGCCTGCGCGCTGGCCGCCGACGCAGAGCTGGTCCTCGCGAACTGGACGGGCACCCAGTCGCTCTGCTCGATGGCGCCGCACGCGCACCTCGTGCCCAAGGTCGACTCGTTCGGCATCACCCGGCACTTCACCCGCGTCGACGGGCTGCTGGGCACCACAGGCGGCGAGAAGGCCGCGCACATGACGGCACACATCACGGCCCTCGGGATCGATCCTGCCGAGGTCCTGGTGATCGGCGACAGCGTGGACGACGGGCTCGCCGCGCGGCACGTGGGGGCCAGGGCGGTGCTGTACACGGGCGGGATGACGACCCGCGCCGAGCTGGCGAGCATCGGCTTTCCCGTGGTCGACACGCTGTCGGACGCGCTGAATTTCGCGTAAGACTCCAGCCGTAGATGGCAACCTTGCTGGTTGAGGCGAACCTGAGCACCCTGTCGCTGTGGAGTTCAAACCGCACTGGTGTGATGCATTGCTCAAGTGTTCTACGTAGCAGGATCTAAAAAAGGTAACCTAGCGCTCACTTAGAGTGAAGTCCGGAGCGGCGAGGCAGGGTTGCTGGTGAGGCGGAGACTGCTGCTGGCCAAGGGGCAAACCGCCCGAACGGCGTGTGCTCGCGTGCCGCTGCGCGGTGGCGTGGAGGAAAAGACCGGCGAGGTGCTGTCCGCGGCGGTGCTGGCCGAGCGGGTCGGTTGGTGCGCCGCGTTGGTGTCCGGGATCGCCGCGCGGCTGCTTGCCGAGCACTGGGTGGGCGCCGACGTTGCCTTGCTCGCGGGAGGGCTGGACGCCGGCGGGCGGAGGCTGCCGTCGAACGCGTGGATGGCGATGCGTCGGCTGGGCTGGACGGCGGGCGCGCCGGAGGGCGTGACGGTCAACGACCGGATTGTGCGTATGGCCCAAGAACAGGCTGGACGCCTGCTGCGCGCTGCAAACTGGCGGGTTCAGCTCACCGCCGGCGTGCTGGCCACTTGGCCCGCCGATGTGCGCAAGCGCACCGCTGAGGAATGGGAGCAGGTGCGCGCCGCGATCCCCGGCGGAGGGCACCTGCCTTCAGGCGTGATCAAGGCCCGTACCCGGCAGATCGCCACCTACCTGCGGGCCGGCGGACGGCTGCCGACCGATGTGTTCGAGCTGGAACACCCACCTCGGACGGCGCGAATGCTCCTGCTGGCCGCCTGCGACCGCCAGCAGGCCACCATCGAGCGCAGCGACGCCGACCCGCGGAGGGCGCTGCTACGGCTGCAACTGCCTACCCGCCCAGACCCGCGTAAGTACGCTGATTGGTCGTGGGTGGCCTATCCCGTCATGCTGCCACCCACAATCCCGGCCAACGCGGTGCTGCACCTCCCCACCCTGAGTCTGCATGGTGGGAACGTCCGCGCGGAGGTGGCGTACACCCACGCCGTCCTCCAGGCTCAACACATGGGCCACACCGTCGCGCTTGGCGTGGACTGGGGGCTGAACACGCTTTTGTCAGCAGGGGCGGTGCGGCTCCATGGGGACGGACGCTTGACTGCTCTGGGCGGCGGCGCTCAGTTTCGCGCTGCCGGAGTGCTGGCCAAACAACACCGCCTGCGCCGACACAGCGAGCAGTTGCGCGCCAAGGCGGACCACTACCAGCGCCTGATCGATGGGCGCAGGCCCGATCCGGCACTGGCGGACAAGCGCGCGCTGCTGGCAGAGGAGATCCGGCGTCTGTCCAAGCGCCGCAAGAACCTTAACGACGCTCTCGCGTGGGCAGCCGCCCGGTGGGTGGTCGATCAGTCCATCGCCGCCGAGGCCACGGTCATCTATCTGGAAGATCTGCGCTCGCTGGAAGCCTGCGGGATGGGCCGCACCCTGAACACGCGCCTGTCGCAGCAGGTGCGCGGCCAGATCACTGACCGCGTCCGGAGCATCGCCGCCGAAGTGGGCATCGCGGTGGTGATCGTCCCGGCGAAGAACACATCCCGGCACTGCCCGTACTGCCTGACTGTGCTGCGGCACTGCAAGGCGCCTGACCAGCCGGCGGTCGCCGGGTGGAAATGGGCGAGTTGCCTGGGCTGTGGCTGGCAAGGCGACCGTGACCACGGTGCCTGGCTCCGGATCGCCGCCCGTGGCCTCTCTCACCAGGCCACGACCACCGTGGACCGGGCAACTGGTGGGATGGTTATCCGCTCCGTGAGAGACACGCTTGAAGCTCAGGCGGTCATCGCCTCGCCCGCCTCAAAGACCATCCGGACGGATCGGTCGAAGACCGGACCAACACGACATCGCACTCCACGCCCTGTGCCCAGGCGACGCAGGGCACCCTCCCCAGTACGGTCTGTCGGCCAGGCTGGCCAGCGTCCGGAGGGACTCGAACCAACGGACCGGTCTCGGTTGCCGCGCGCAGCTCACCGGCACCAGGTCGGGATGACGATCAGCACACCCACCAGGCGGCACCAACCGCGAGGGGCGGCATTGGGCGCAGGATTTCACCTGCACGCCCATGCCTCCCCGCCACGGTGGGATACGATCGCAGGTGCTACATCTACCAAGGGTCGCTTAGCTGATTAGAGACGCTGCCATCAACCGCCTTGTGCTGTGGAACATCGACCTCACGCTGGTCGACGTCGCCATCGTGACCAGAGACGCCTACGCGGAGGCGTTCCGCGTCGTCACCGGGCGACCGCTGGTCAAACTCGTGCCCCCGCTGGGGCGTCCAGACTCCGAGATCGTCTTCGAGACGCTCGCCGTCAACGGCATCCTGGCCGAGGACGACCATCTGCCCAAGTTCCTGTCGGCGCTGGCCGTGGCCTTCGCCGACCGGCGCGGGCGGCTGGCCAAGGAGGGACGGGCGCTGCCGGGGGCCAAGGACGCGCTGAAGTCGGTGTCCAGGCTCGACGGCGTGATCCAGACGGTGCTGACCGGGACCATCAGGAGCAACGCCGTGCACAAGCTCAAGGCGTTCGGGCTGGACAAGCACATCGACTTCACGCTGGGCGGGTACGGCGAGGAGGTCTACCCCAAGGCGACGCTGCTGCAGGTGGCGCAGTCCCGGGCCAAGGAGCGCCTGGGCACGCCGTTCACCGCGGCGAACACCGTGGTGATCGGGGACTCCACGCGGGACGTCCAGGCCGCCAAGATCGGCGGCGCGGCGATGATCGGGGTCGCCTCGGGCCGGTCCATGGCGGCAGAGCTGCGCGAGGCGGGGGCCGACGTGGTGCTGCCCGACCTCTCCAACGCCTCCGAGGTCGTCGCCGCCGTGGCGGGCCTCACCTCGCCGGTCGGCCGCACCGCGTAGCATCACGTGCCGGCGTTGCCGAGGCTCTTGAGGAAGCGGGCGGCGGCCGGGGCGGCCACGCCGGCGCCGGTGCCCGCGCCTTCGGCGATGACCGCGAAGGCCAGGTCGCCGCGGTAGCCGATGAACCACGAGTGGGTCGGCGGCTCCTTGCCGGACCCGAACTCCGCCGTGCCCGTCTTGCCGGCCGTGCCCTCGGGGAACTGGACGGCGTGGGCGGTGCCGTCCGTCACCACGGCCGGCATCAGCTTGCGCAGGGCCGCCACCACGCCGTCCTCCAGCGGCTGGGGGTTGGTGGGCTGGGCGTCCGGGATCAGCTCCTCCTTGACGAGGGTCGGGGAGATCCAGGCGCCGGAGGCGATGGCGGCCGCGACCGAGGCCATGTTGAGCGGGCTGGCCAGGACGCGGCCCTGGCCGATGGCGGCGGAGGCGAGGTCCGTGTCGTCCTTCGTGTCCGGGAACTCGGCGCGGACCGCGGGCACGCCGGGGGTGATCGGGGTCCCGAAGCCGAAGCTGCGGGCGACCTGCGCCAGCCGGCCGCCGTTCAGCCGGCCCACGCTCATCTCCCCGAACGTCGTGTTGCACGAATGCGCGAACGCGTCCTGGAACGACAGCGTGCCGAAGTCCTCGAAGTCGGCGTTGTGGAACGGGAAGCCGCCGATGTTCTTCTCGGCGGGGCAGGTGACCTGGCGGGACGGCTCGATCCCGTCCGCGACCAGCGCGGAGGCCGTCACCACCTTGAACGTCGAGCCGGGCGGATACTTGCCGAGCAGGGCCCGGTTGAAGCCCCCCGGCTTGTTCACCACCGCGAGGATCTCGCCGGTCGAGGCGCGCAGCGCCACCAGGGACGCCGGTTCCGACACGTCCTCCAGGGCCTTGGCCCCGGCGCGGTGGACCTTCAGGTCGATGGTGGTCTGGAGCGGGCGGTATCCACTGGCGCGGACGACCGTCTGGATGGGTTTGTCCCCCTCGTACAGGTCGATCCGGGAGCGGGCGGGCTTCTTGAAGCGGTCGGGGAACGTCTGCCTGATGCCCTCCACGAGCTGCTGCACCGAGCCGGGCGCGGACGGCGTGTTGATCGCGGTGCCGTCGGCGGCCAGGACCCGCAGCGGGTCGCCCCGCTGGGAGATCACCCGCAGCGAGCGACCCTTCTTGAGCAGCGGGTGGATGGTGGCCGGCGTCCAGGCCACCTTCCAGGCGCGGTCGCGTTCGACGAGCTTGATCTGGCCGTCGTAGTCCCAGTCCTCCTGGCCGGTCAGTTTGGCCTGGAAGCCGATGTCGTCTCCGTAGGAAGCGAAGACGCCCGACGCCGTGGGGACGTAGAACCGCGCGTCTGTGAGCTTGAGGTCGGTGCGGAAGAGGCGGTGCCAGGTCTCGAAGTCGGCGGGCGGGTCCGCCACCAGGGCGCGCATCCCCGCGTAGTCCTGGGCCGACCACGCCGCCAGATACTTGTCGGCCGTCTCCTTCGGCGAGCCCTCCGTGCGGAGCGCCCATACGACGACTCCCGCCGCGACGACCGGGATCAGGAGCCCCGAAAGGATCCACGGCCAGCGACGCTTTATCCCCCTTTGTGGTGCCATGAGGCAGAGGACACCAGAGGGGCGGCAAGGGTGTCCAATACTGATATGAGCTCCTTACAGATATAAATCTGGATATAGTGGCTGGTCGTGGACCTCGTCCGGCACCTTCGCTACTTCACCGTCGTCGCGGAGGAACTCCACTTCGGCAACGCCGCCATCCGGCTCGGCATGGCGCAGCCGCCGCTCAGCCAGCGCATCAAGCGCCTGGAGGAGGAGCTCGGCGTGCGGCTGTTCGACCGCTCGGCCCGCCAGGTGCGGCTCACCGAGGCGGGCCGGCTGCTCCTGGGCGAGGCCCGCGAGATCGTGGCCCGGGTGGACCGGCTGCACGAGCTGGCCAGGCAGGGCGAGGGCACGGTGCTCAAGGTCGGCCTCCCGCCCGACCTGGCCGCCGCCGCCATCGCCGCCCTGGTCGCGGGCTTCCGCGAGACCAATCCCGCGGTACGCCTCGCGCCCGCCGAGATCTGGACCGCCGACCAGGTGACGGCGCTGGCCGAGGGGACGATCGACGTCGGCCTCGTCCGCCATCCGGTCGCCGCGCCCGGTCTGCGGTTCGGCCAGGTGCTGGCGCAGCCGCAAGGTGTGCTGCTGGCCGAGGGCGACCCGCTCACCGGAGTCGGCGAGGTGCACCTGGCCGACCTGGCGGGCCGGGAGCTGCTGATGCCGCCCCAGGAGGGCGAGCCGGGGCTGTACGCGGAGATGCTCTCGGAGTGCCGCCGCCACGGCTACGTCCCCGTACAGGTGCACGAAGGCGCCGGGCTCGGGCTGGTGCTGGCGGGCGCGGCGGTGGCGTTCGGGCCGAAGGTGGAGCTCCCGGGGCTGGTCTGGCGGCCGCTGCTAGGCTCGCCGATCACGTGCCGGGTCTCCACCGCCTGGCGCCAGGCGGTGGCCGCCCCGATCGACGAACTGGTCGACGACTTCTCGGCCGTCGCCGTACGCACGCTGAAGGAGAGCGCCGGGATGACGGACGAGGGCGCGGTGTCCGTGCGGCGGATCAGCCGCAGGCCGGGGATGCTCGCATGAGCACGCCCGACTTCGAGGCGCTGTTCCGTGCGGCGGGGGTGCGGGGCTGGTTGTACGCGGCCGACATCGACTCGGGGCGCGAGGTGGGGCACGGGCCGGACGAGCCGGTGCCCACGGCGTCGATGTTCAAGGTGCCGCTGCTGGTGGCGCTCTGCGGGCAGGCCGACGCGGGGCTCCTGGACCTCTCCGAACGCGTGACCGTGACGGCCGAGGACAGGGTCTCGGGGCCGACGGGGCTCTCGGCGATGCTCGACGACGTGACGATCTCGCTGCGCGACCTGGCGTACCTGATGATCGCGGTGAGCGACAACACCTCGGCCGACGTGCTGCTGGGCCGGGTCGGGTGCGAGGCGATCAACACCATGCTGGCCGGGTTCGGGCTCGACGGGACGCGGGTGACGCAGAGCGCCCGGGAGCTCCTCGGCAGCATGGCCGTCGACGCCGGGCACGCGTGGCCGTTCGTGGATCCGGAGGACATCGCGCGGCTGAGCGTGCTCGACCCCGCGCGGGCGAACCGGTCCACCCCGCGCGAGCTGGCCGCGCTGTTCGGGATGATCTGGCGGGACGAGGCGGCCTCGCAGGAGTCGTGCGCCTGGATGCGCGGCGTGCTCAACATGCAGGTGTGGCCGCACCGGCTGGCCTCCGGCTTCCCGTACGACGACGTCGCGGTCAGCGGCAAGACCGGCACGCTGCCCACGCTGCGCAGCGAGTCGGGGGTCGTCGAGTACCCGGACGGCCGGCGCTACGCCGTGGCCGTGTGCACGCGTTCGTTCAGCACCGCGCTCAACCAGCCGCGCGCCGACGCGGTGATCGGCACGGCGGCGCGTATGGCGGTGGACCACCTACGGAGATAGCAAGTTATGTGGGGGTCCGGGTATGACTTTCCCACCGACGGGCGACAGGATGGGCACATGGTTGCTGAGGGCGAGCTTCTCTGGGAGCCGAGCGAAGGGGTCGTCGCGAAGGCCGGGCTGACCCGCTACCTGGAGTGGCTGGGACGGCCGGGACCCTATGAGGACGTGTGGCGGTGGTCCGTCGAGCACCCAGGCGAGTTCTGGACGTCGATCTGGGACTACTTCGACGTGGTCGGCGACCGGGGCGACGGGCCGGTGCTCTCCGGGACGATGCCGGACGTCACGTGGTTCGACGGGAGCACGCTCAACTACGCCGAGAACGCGCTGCGCCGCACCGAGGGCACCGCCGTGGTGTTCGTGTCCGAGGACGGCGCCCGCCAGGAGCTGACCTGGGACGAGCTGCGCGAGGAGGTCGCCCGCGTCCGGGCGGGGCTGGCCCGCCTCGGCGTGCGGCGCGGCGACCGGGTGGCCGCCTACCTGCCGAGCATCCCGCAGGCCCTGATCGCCTTCCTGGCGACCGCCTCCCTGGGCGCGATCTGGTCGGCCGGCTCGCCCGACTTCGGGGTGCCGAGCATCGTCGACAGGTTCAAGCAGATCGAGCCCAAGGTGCTCATCGCGGTCGACGGCTACCACTACAACGGCAAGACCTACGACCGCTCCGACGCCGTCAACGAGATCGCCGCCCAGCTCCCCACGCTGCGCGCGACCGTGTGGATCCCCTACCTGGCGGCGCTCGACGAGGGCAGCGCGCCCCAGCAGGCCGGGCCCGCCGAGGCGCACACCCGGGAGGTGCCGCACGGCGAGGTGATCGGCTGGGAGGGGCTGCGGGCCGAGGAGGGGCCGCTGGAGTTCGAGCGGGTGCCGTTCGGCCACCCGCTGTGGATCCTCTACTCCAGCGGCACGACCGGCCTGCCCAAGCCGATCGTGCACGGGCACGGCGGCGTGGTGCTGGAGCACCTCAAGTCCCTCACCTTCCAGCAGGACATCGGCGAAGGCGATGTGTTCTTCTGGTACACCACCACGGGCTGGATGATGTGGAACTACCTCATCGGCGCCCTGCTGGTGGGGGCCACGCCGGTGCTGTACGACGGCGCGGCCACCTATCCGTCGCCGGCCGCGCTGTGGCGGATCGCCGACTCCGAGAAGGTGACCTACTTCGGGGTCGGGGCGCCGTACATCATGGCCTCGCTGAAGGCCGGGATCCACCCCCAGGGGCTGGAGCGGCTGCGCGGCGTCGGCTCGACCGGGTCGCCGCTGCCGCCGGAGGGGTTCTCGTGGGTGGCCTCGGAGCTGCCCGGGGTCCCTGTGGGGTCGTTCTCCGGGGGCACGGACGTGTGCACGGGGTTCGTCGGGGCGACCATGCTCCACCCGATCAGGGCGGGCATCATCCCGTGCCGGTCGCTGGGGGCGAAGGTCGAGTCGTACGACCCCGCGGGCAAGCCGGTCGTCGGCGAGGTGGGCGAACTCGTGCTGACCGCGCCCATGCCGTCGATGCCGGTGATGTTCTGGAACGACCCCGACGGCCGGCGCTACTTCGAGAGCTACTTCGACGTCTACCCCGGGGTGTGGCGGCACGGCGACTGGATCAAGATCAACGAGGACGGGAGCAGCGTGATCTACGGCCGCTCCGACTCGACCCTCAACCGGGGCGGCGTCCGGATGGGCACCAGCGAGTTCTACCGGGTCGTCGAGCGGTTCGACGAGATCGCCGACAGCCTCGTGATCGACACCGGGCAGCTCGGGCAGGAGGGGCGGCTGCTGCTGTACGTGACGCTCGCCGAGGGCGCGACGCTGACCGAGTCGCTCCAGCGGACCCTCTGCGACGCCCTGCGCAAGGAGCTGTCACCCCGCCACGTGCCCAACGAGATCCACGCCGTCCCCGGCATCCCCCGTACGCTCTCCGGCAAGAAGCTGGAGGTGCCCGTACGCAAGATCCTGCTGGGCACGCCCGTCGAGCAGGCGGCCAATCCCGACGCCATGGCCAACCCCGAGGTGCTGCGCCACTTCAGTCCGGCAGCAGAATGACCTTGCCGCGCGTCCGGCCCTGCCCGGCCGCGCGGTGGACCTCCTCCAGCTCGGTCAGGGGACGATACTCGGCCGCCTCGACCGTGAGCTCGCCCCGGTCGACGAGCTCGGCCAGCTCGGCCAGCTGAGCCGGGTCGTTGCGGGCCACGAAGTGGGTGCCGCCCTCGATCGGGGTGGCGATCGTGATCGTCCTGCGCCCGAGTCCGGCCAGGGCGGCGGCGTCCTCCTGGGGGAGCGCGGCCAGGTTCAGCACCACGTCCATGCCGCCGGGGAGCGGCGTGGACGTGTAGTCGATCACCTCGTCGGCGCCGTACCGCTCGACCGCCGCCGCGCTGCGCGGGCTCGCGGTGGCGAACACGGTCGCGCCCGCGAGCTTGGCGAGCTGGACGGCGAACATGCCGACCCCGCCGCCCGCCCCGTTGATCAGCACCCGCTCGCCACGGGCGACGCGGGCGTGCTCGTGGATCGCCTGCCAGGCCGTGAGCCCGGCCACCGGGACGGCGGCCGCGTGGGCGAGCGGGATGCTCCGCGGCGCTCTGGCCAGGACGCTCGCGGGCACGGCCGCGTATCCGGCGGCGGCGCCGTCCACCAGGCCGAACACGCGGTCACCCGGGGCCAGGCCCGTCACGCCCTCGCCGAGCGCGACGACCGTGCCCGAGACGTCCGCGCCGAGCGTGTACGGCAGGCTCACCGGGAGCACCTCGCGCAGCAGGCCCGCGCGCAGGCCGACCTCCGACGGGTTGAAGGAGGTGGCGGCCACTTCGAGGAGGACCTGTCCCGGGCCCGGGCGCGGCGTCGGGATCCGGTCGAAGCGGATCTCGTCCCCGTACTCGTGGATGCGGGCGGCACGCATGGTCTCGGGCGGTTCGCCGGGAACGCGGAACTCCTCGGCGTGGTCGGCCACCCAGGCGCCGAACGTGCGGGGTGCGGTCTTCGTGACCTCCTCGACCGCCGGCGTGACGGGGGCCGGGTGGCGGACCAGATCCGCCTGGGCCTGGAGCACGCCGTCCACCGCCTGCGGGGGCCAGCCCGTGGCCAGGAGCTCCGTACGGGTCCGGTTGGGCGGGACCTCCTCCCAGCGCGCCGGAAATTTCGTGATCTGGGAGATGATGCGGACCTGGTCGGCCTGGGTGATCGAGTCCGGGCCGGTCAGGTCGTGGACGGCGCCATGGTGTCCCTCCTCCAGCAGCGCCCGTGCCGCCACCGCCGCGAGGTCCCGCTCGTCCAGCATGGGCATGGCGGCGAGGCCGTACGAGCCGCGCACCACCCCCGCCCGCACCCGCGCCGCCCACCGCAGCGCGTTGGCCGCGAAGGCGTGCGGGCGCAGCACCGTCCACTCCAGGCCCGACTTCTCGATCAGCCGCTCGACCTCGCGTTCGTGGTCGCGTACCGCGGCGGAGGAGAGGTAGACCACCCGCCGCGCCCGGCGCGCGATCGCGTCGATCACCGCCCGCGCCCCTTCCGCCGTGGCGAACGGCCACACCAGGAACACCGACTCCACCCCGTCGAGCGGCAGCGACCCGGGGTCCGCCAGGTCGCCCTGGGCCCGGCCGAAGGGCCTGACCTCGGCCCCCGCCTCCGTCAACCGCGCCGCCACCAGCCTGCCGACCGTCCCGGTCGCGCCCGTCACCAGCACTGTTCTCATGCAGGCCACCGTATGGGCCGTCCGCGAGACAACCAATGCGTCATCGGGCCGGATTTCATACGCGATCGTCCTCCCGTAAGCTTCCTCCGTGGACGTGCTCAGCGATGTGATCGCCCTCATGCGCACCGGCAGCCCCCGATCGGCGCGCGTCGAATGGCGTGCCCCCTGGGGCCAGCGGTTCCCGACGGTTCCCGGCTCCGCCGGGTTCCAGGTCGTCCTGCGGGGGTCGGGCTGGTTGATCCGGCCGGACGGCGATCCGATCGCGCTGTCGGTGGGCGACGTGGTCTTCTTCCCCCACGGCCACGGCTACGCCATGGCGGACTCGCCGTCCACCCCGCTCGCCGAGCCCGACTGCGACCCGCTGGACGACGGTCCCGGCCTGTTCGCCTCCGCCACCGTCGATGAGCTCGTCGACGGGCCCGCTGCGACGGTGCTGCTGTGCGGCGGCTACCGCCTCGATCCGGGCCGAGCCCACCCGATCCTGCGCGATCTGCCCGACCTGATCCACCTCCCGGCCGGCGTCGGCCTCCACACCGAGCTGCGCGCCGCCGTCGAGGCCCTGGGCGCCGAGATCCAGCGCCCGCGGCTGGGCGCGGACACGGTGGTGTCGTCCCTCCTGGACCTGCTGCTGCTCTACATCCTGCGGGCCTGGTTCGAGGGGGAGCACGGCCAGTGCTCGGTCGGCGGGTGGGCGCAGGCGCTGGCGGATCCCGGCATCAGCGCCGCGCTGGACGCCGTCCATCGGGATCCCGCCCACCCGTGGACGGTCCAGGAGCTGGGCGCGCGGGCGGGGCTGTCGAGGTCGGCCTTCTCGCGCCGCTTCGGCGAGCTGATCGGCCGGCCGCCGCTGGCGTACCTCACCTGGTGGCGCCTGGCCACGGCGGCCCACCTCATGCGCGCGTCGGACGCCCCGCTGGGCCAGATCGCCGCCAAGGTCGGCTACACCTCGGAGTTCGCCTTCGCCAACGCCTTCAAACGGGAGTACGGCGTGGCGCCCGGCAGATATCGCCGCGAGATCTGCCCGGCCTGACTTCTTGCCCCTGTGCAAATAGGTTAAAACGTAACAATTTCCGAACGACTTCGGGTGCTTGGAAATCTTGTAATAGCCAGGCATTGACGCTTCGCCACTCGCTGATTTACCGTCCTCCCACCGCTTAAAACGATTTTGCCGGGAGTGCGGCAATGAATGAGACTCCCGTTCTATCCCTTTCGCAGGTCAGCAAGGCGTTCGGTGCGGTGCGCGCCGTACGCGAGGTCTCTCTTGAGCTCTTCCCCGGCGAGGTGCACGCGCTCGCGGGGGAGAACGGCGCGGGCAAGTCGACGATCGTGAAAATCCTGTCCGGCGTGCACCGGCCGGACTCGGGCCGGATCCTGCTGGACGGCGAGCCGGTGGAGTTCGGCGGGCCCGCGGACGCGCAGCGGGCCGGGGTCGCCGTCATCTACCAGGAGCCGACCCTCTTTCCCGACCTGTCGGTCATGGAGAACATCTTCATGGGCCGCCAGCCCCGCGGCCGCCTCGGCATCGACCGGCGGGCCATGCGCGCCGGGGCCGCCGAGCTGTTCGAGCGGCTCGGCGTGCCCCTCGACCCCGACCAGCCGGCCCGCGGCCTGTCGATCGCCGACCAGCAGCTCGTGGAGATCGCCAAGGCGCTGTCGCGGCAGGCGCGGGTGCTCGTCATGGACGAGCCCACCGCCGCCCTGTCCGGCACGGAGGTGGCGCGGCTGTTCGGCGTGGCCCGGACGCTGCGCGCGCAGGGCTGCGCGCTGCTGTTCATCTCGCACCGGCTGGAGGAGATCTTCGAGCTGTGCCGGCGGGTCACCACCCTGCGTGACGGCGCGTACGTGGCCGAGGACCTGGTCGCCGACATCACCCCCGACGACCTGGTACGCCGCATGGTCGGCAGGGAGCTGGAGGCCCTGTTCCCCAAGCAGGAGACGGAGGCCGGCGAGGTCGCGCTCAAGGTGCGCCGGCTCACCCGCGAGGGCGTCTTCACCGACGTCTCCTTCGAGGTGCGGCGGGGCGAGATCGTCGCGCTGGCAGGGCTCGTCGGGGCCGGGCGCAGCGAGGTGGCCAGGGCCGTGTTCGGCATCGACCGGTGGGACGCGGGGAGCGTCGAGGTGGACGGCAGGCGGCTGCGGCCCGCCAGCCCCACGGCGGCCATGGCGGCGGGGCTGGCCCTCGTGCCCGAGGACCGGCGGCAGCAGGGGCTCGTCATGGACCTGTCCATCGAGCGCAACATCGGGCTCGCCGGCCTGGCCGACGTGCGCCGGGGGCCGTTGGTCTCCCGGGCGGCCGAGCGGGAGCGGGCCAGGGACTGGGCGGTGCGGCTGCGGCTGAAGTTCGCGCGGCTGACGGACGCCGTGAACGTGCTGTCCGGCGGCAACCAGCAGAAGGTCGTGCTGGCCAAGTGGCTGGCGCGCCGGCCGTCGGTGCTCATCGTGGACGAGCCGACCCGCGGGATCGACGTGGCCACCAAGGCGGAGGTGCACCGGCTGCTGTCGGAGCTGGCCGGGAGCGGCGTGGCGGTGCTGATGATCTCGTCCGAGCTGCCCGAGGTGCTGGGGATGGCCGACAGGGTGCTGGTCATGCACGAGGGGCGGCTGGCCGCGGAGATCCCGCGCGCGGACGCCACCGAGGAGAGCGTGATGGCCGCCGCCACCGGAAGGAGCCGCGCGTGACCGCCACCGCCACCAGGACCGAGGCCGTGCGGCGCAACGGCGGGCGGCGGCTCGTGGACCGCGTCGCGCGGGTGCGCGAGCTGGGCATCGTGGTCGCGCTGGGCCTCCTCTTCGGCGTCACCGGCGCCGTCAACCCGTCCTTCCTCACCTATGCCAGCCTGCGCGACATCCTGCTGAACTCCGCCATCGTCGCCATGCTCGCCGTCGGCCAGACGCTCGTGGTCATCACCAGGAACGTGGACCTGTCCGTCAGCTCCGTGGTGGGGCTGTCGGCGTTCGGGGGCGCGCTGATCCTGGCCGACCACCCGGCAGTGCCGATCCCGGTCGTGATCGCGGGCTGCGTGGTGCTCGGCGCCCTGTGCGGGGTGGTCAACGGGCTGCTCGTCGGGGCGGCCAAGGTGCCCGCGCTGGTGGCCACCCTCGGCACCCTGTACGCCTTCCGCGGCATCGACTTCGCCTGGGCCGGCGGACGCCAGGTGAACGCGGCCGACATGCCCGACGGCTTCCTGTCCCTGGGGACGCGCTCGGTGCTCGGCGTGCCACTGCTCGCGCTGGTCGCCCTGGTCGTGCTGCTGGCGGTCGGGTGGATGCTGGGCAACCTGCGCGCCGGCCGCGAGCTGTACGCCATCGGCTCCAACCCCGAGGCGGCCGTGCTGGCCGGGATCCGGGTGCGGCGCAGGATCGTCGCGGCGTTCGTGGCCAACGGGGCGCTGGCGGGGCTGGCCGGGGTCATGTGGGCGGCCCGCTTCGGCACCGTGGACGCCACCGTGGCGACCGGCAAGGAGCTCGACGTGATCGCCGCCGTCGTGGTGGGCGGGGTGGCCATCTTCGGCGGCAGCGGCACGGTGTACGGGGCGGCGCTCGGGGCACTCCTGCTGACCGGCATCACCAGCGCGCTGGCCGTGCTCCGGGTGGACGCGCTCGCCCAGACCGCCATCAACGGCGCCCTGCTGCTGGCCGCCATCGTCCTCGACCGCGTGCTCGCGCTCCGCGTCGCCGCGGCCCTGCGCCGCCGCAGATTCCACGACCCCGCGGATCCCGTGGATCCCGCCGATCCCGCTTACCGTGCCGATCCCGCTCCCGGGAGGACCGCCGATGGCAGCTGATCTCGCTCGGATGGCGCGCCGCTGGGAGGGGCTCATCCTCGTGCTGCTCGTCGGCGTGACCGTCTGGGCCTCGCTCGGCGTGGACGGGTTCGCGAACGGGTCCAACGTCTCCTTCCTGCTCCTCGACACCACTGAGATCGCCCTCATGGCCCTGACCATGACACTGGTCATCGTGGCGGCCGAGATCGACCTGTCGGTGGCCTCCACGCTGGGCCTGTCGTGCGCGGTGCTCGGCCAGTTGTGGAACGCGGGGCTGCCGATCGAGGCGATCATGCCCATCTGCCTGCTGGTGGGCGCCCTGTGCGGCGCGTTCAACGGACTGCTCGTCACCCGCCTCGGCCTGCCCTCGCTGGCGGTCACCATCGGGACGTTCGCGCTGTTCCGCGGCCTGGCGTACGTCATGCTGGGCGACCAGGCGGTGGCCGACCTGCCGCCCGCGTACACGAGCCTGGCCACCGCGTCCGTCGGCCCGATCCCGCTGGCGTCCGTGCTGGTCGCGGTGCTGGCGGTGGTGGCGGCCACGCTGCTGCACGCGACCGGGCTGGGCCGCTCCATCGTCGCGCTCGGCTCGAACGTGGAGGCCGCCTACTTCGCGGGCGTCCGGGTCAAGCGGATCAAGTTCTGGCTGTTCGTGGCCTCCGGGGTGATGGCGTCGCTGGCCTCCCTCGTCTACACGTTCCGCTACGCCAGCGCCAGGGCGGACAACGGCGTCGGGCTCGAACTGGCCGTGGTGGCCGCCGTGCTGCTCGGCGGCGTGTCGATCTTCGGCGGGCGCGGCACGCTGCCCGGAGTCCTCATGGCGGTGCTGCTGCTCGGCGTCGTGCGCAACGCGCTCATCCTCGCCGACGTGGCCAACGAGGTCCTGAACTTCGTGACGGGCCTGCTGCTCGTCTCATCCGTGCTGGCGCCGAACCTGGGGGCGGTATGGCGGCGGCGCACCTCACCACAAGTGGAAGGGAAGTCCGTTTCATGACAACGCGCACCCCTTGGCGGCCGACGGCGCTCCTCGCCGGACTCGTCCTGCTGACGGCCGCCTGCGGCGGCACCACCAAGAGCGACGTGGCACAACAGTCCTCCGCCTCCGCCACGGCCGCCGCGTCCTCGGCCCCGGCCGTGGATCCCAATGCCCCGATCAAGCAGGGACTGAAGATCGCGTTCCTGCCCAAGCAGGTCAACAACCCGTACTTCACGATCGCCGACGGCGGCGGGATCGCGGCCGCCAAGGAGTTCGGCGGCGAGGGCAAGGAGGTCGGGCCGTCCGACGCCAGCGCGTCCTCGCAGGTCTCCTACATCAACACGCTGATGCAGCAGAAGCAGGACGCCATCGTCATCTCCGCGAACGACCCCAACGCCGTCGTGCCCGCGCTCAAGCAGGCGAGGGCCGCCGGGGTGAAGGTCGTCAGCTACGACTCCGACACCGCCCCCGAGGGCCGCGACGTGTTCGTCAACCAGGCCAGCCCCGAGGATCTGGGCCGGACCGAGGTGCAGTTGCTGGCCGAGCAGATCGGGCACAAGGGCAAGATCGCCGTGCTCTCCGCCACCCCCAACGCGACGAACCAGAACACCTGGATCGACTTCATGAAGGACGAGCTCAAGAAGCCCGAGTACAAGGACATGGAGCTGGTCAAGGTCGCCTACGGCAACGACGACGACCAGAAGTCGTTCACCGAGACGCAGGGGCTGCTGCGCTCGTACCCGGACCTGGCGGGCATCATCTCGCCCACGACCGTGGGCATCGCCGCGGCGGCCCGCTACCTGTCGGACTCGCCGTCCAAGGGTAAGGTCAAGCTGACCGGGCTCGGCACCCCCAACCAGCTCAGGAAGTTCGTCAAGGACGGCACCATCGAGGCGTTCGAGCTGTGGAACCCGGCCGACCTCGGCTACCTGGCCTCGTACGCGGCGGCGGCGCTGGCGTCCGGGCAGATCACCGGGGCCGAAGGGGAGAAGTTCAAGGCCGGCAAGCTCGGCGAGTACACGATCGGGGCCAAGGGCGAGGTGCTGCTGGGCAAGCCGACCGTGTTCAACAAGGACAACATCGACAAGTTCGACTTCTGACGCTCACGTCCGGCCGCGCGGCACGACCAGGCCCGTCTCGTACGCCATGACGACGGCCTGGGTCCTGTCGCGCAGGCCGAGCTTGTTCAGCACCCGGCTCACGTGGGTCTTGACCGTCTCCTCGGTGACCACCAGCCTGGCCGCGATCTCGGGGTTGGACAGGCCCTCGGCGACCAGGCGCAGGACCTGCGTCTCGCGCGGGGTCAGCGCGGACGGCGTCTCCGCCGCCGGTCTCGGGCCGCCCATGCGGGCGAACTCGCTGATGAGGCGGCGGGTGACGGCCGGGGCCAGCAGCGCCTCGCCGGCGGCGATCACGCGTACGGCGTCGAAGAGGCGCTCGGCGGTGACGTCCTTGAGCAGGAAGCCGCTGGCTCCGGCGCGCAGGGCGTCGTAGACGTACTCGTCCAGGTCGAACGTGGTCAGGATGAGCACCCTCGGCCCGCCGCTGAGGCGCCTGGTGGCCTCGATGCCGTCCATGACCGGCATGCGCACGTCCATGAGCACCACGTCGGGGGACAGCTCGCGGCAGACCCGCACCGCCTCGGCCCCGTCGGCGGCGGTGCCCGCGACCTCGAAGTCCGGCTGGGTGTCGAGCAACTCGGCGAACCCCGTCCGCACCACCAGGTGGTCATCGGCGATCACGATCCTGAGCCTGGCGGGCCCGCTCATCCGCCCTCCTCGTCCCGTCCGGGCAGGCGGGCCTCCACGAGGAACCCGCCGCCCTGGGCGGGGCCCGTGCGGAGCTCGCCGCCGACGGCCGCGGCCCGCTCGCGCATCCCGGACAGGCCGTGCCCACCATTGGGTCCGCCCTTTTCCGTGTCCACCGGCCCCGGGCCGTTGTCGCGGACGAGCAGGCGCAGGCCGGGGCCGGTGTAGTCGAGCTCCACGTCCACGGCGGCCCCGGGCGCGTGGCGGCGCGCGTTGGTGAGCGCCTCCTGGATGATCCGGTACGCGGCCAGCTCGACGCCGGGATCGAGCTCCACCGGCGAGCCCCGTAGGACGAGCCGGGTGGTCGTGCCTGACGCCTCGCGCGACTCGTCGAGCAGCTCGTTGAGCTCGTGGAGGCGCAGCCCGGGCTGGGGATGCCGGGCCGAATCGGCCTCGGCGTCCTCGCGCAGCACGCCGAGCAGCCGCCGCATCTCGGTCAGCGCCGCCCGCGCGGTGTCGCCGATGGCCAGCAGCCGCTCCGCGCCCGCCTCCGGCATGCCGGGGACGGCCAGCCGGGCGGTCTCGGCCTGGACGGCGACCATGGAGATGTGGTGGGCGACCACGTCGTGCAGCTCGCGGGCGATGCGGGCGCGCTCGCCTCGGGCGGTGTGCTCGATCAAGCTGTCGGCCATGACCTGCCGGGCGGCGGTGTCGGCCCGGGCCCTGCGGCGGGCCCGTACGGCGATCCCGGCCAGCGCCAGCGCCGGGGCCAGGCAGGCGAGCAGCAGCGTGAGCGCCCGCACGGGCTCGCCCGGCCCGATCGCCACCGCCAGCACCGGGTACGGCACCGCGAGGAGCACGGCCGCCGCCGGCGCACCGTGGCGGCCGGCCCGGTAGCCGGCGATCAGCTGCGCCGCCGCGCCCGCCACGGTCAGCGTGTGGAAGGCCAGGACCGACAGCGCGCCCGCCCCGGTCGCCAGGAGCGCCGCCACGGACGGCTGGGCCCACAGGAGGGGGAGCGGCAGCGTGGTGGCCAGCGCGAGCAGAGGGAACACCATGAGGAGCAGCGGGGCCGTGTCGTCACCGGCCGGCGGCAGCGCGTCGGGGCTCACGGGCTGACCGCCCACCGGCGCGCTCACGGTCTCCGAGAGCGCGGGCGCGCTCCCGGACTGCACGACCGACTCGGCCACCGCGAGCACCGCCAGTGCCACCCCGAGCACGACCGGCAGGTGCCGGGCCGCGGCGGGACCGTACGGCACGGCCGCCCCGATCCGGCGCGCCCACGCGAGCGGCACCGCGACGATACGGCTCCACCTCCGGTCCTGCACTCGTTCCACCAGGTCATTGTCCCGGGCGCGGGCAATTGTGGCATCCCTCGTAAGAGGGACGCGGCGTAGCTGGCGCCAGTGACGCCGCAGATCGCTCCGCCGCGTGACGACCCGGGCCGGGCCCGCTGCCTAGTCTGCCTGCCGTGGAAGCAACCATCGAAGTCAGCGGCCTGCGCAAGCGGTTCGGCCAGACCCGGGCGCTGGACGGGATGACGTTCACCGTGCTGCCCGGCCAGGTCACCGGGTTCGTCGGGCCGAACGGCGCGGGCAAGTCCACCACCATGCGGGTGGTGCTCGGCCTGGACGCGGCCGACGAGGGCCACGCCCTGGTCGGCGGGCGCCCGTACGCGAGCCTGCGCAGCCCGCTGAGCCACGTCGGCGCGCTGCTGGACGCGGCCGCGCTGCAACCGGGCCGCACCGCGCGCAACCACCTCCTGTGGCTGGCCCACTCCCAGGGGCTGGGCGCCAGGCGGGTGGACGAGGTGATCGAGCAGGTCGGGCTGACGCCGGCGGCCCGGCGCCGGGCGGGCGGCTACT
The DNA here is from genome assembly GCF_044593615.1 of Nonomuraea sp. NPDC051941. Lineage (NCBI taxonomy): Bacteria > Bacillati > Actinomycetota > Actinomycetes > Streptosporangiales > Streptosporangiaceae > Nonomuraea > Nonomuraea sp. NPDC051941. Next base: position 152,476 of record NZ_JBIUCF010000011.1, on the reverse strand, counting down.
CGCTGGGCATGCGCCAGCGGCTCGGCATCGCCGCCGCGCTGCTCGGCGACCCGCCGGTGCTCATGCTGGACGAGCCGTTCAACGGCCTCGACCCCGAGGGCATCGTGTGGATCCGGGGCTTCCTGCGGTCGCTGGCCGCGGAGGGGCGTGCCGTGCTGGTGTCCAGTCACCTGATGAGCGAGCTCCAGGACACCGCCGGCCATCTCGTGGTGGTGGGCAGGGGCCGGGTCGTCGCGGACACCAGCGTGGCCGACCTGATCGCGACCGCCTCACGGGACCGGGTCACGCTGCGTACGCAGGCGCGTCCGGAGGCGATGTCGGTGCTGGCCGCTGCCGGGGGCACCGTGACCGTCACCGATCGCGACACGCTGGTCGTCTCCGGGCTGGCGTCCGAGCACATCGTGCGGCTGCTCGCCTCGCGGGCGGTGCCGTTCTCCGAGGTGGCGGCCCACCGGGCGTCGCTGGAGGAGGCGTACCTGGACCTCACCAGGGACGCGGTCGAGTTCAAGGGGGCGGCGCGATGACCGCCGTGACCCCCTACCGCTCGGGCCTGCGGGCCGGGCGCGACGGCTTCGCGCAGCTGCTGCGGGCCGAGTGGACCAAGCTCCGCACGCTACGCGGCTGGATGGCGGGCCTGACGCTGACGACGCTGCTCATCGTCCTGCTCGGGGTGCTCTTCGCGACCGGCAGCCGCTCCTCCTGCATGAAAGGCCCGATCGAGGTGCCCTGTCCCGCGCCGCCGACCGGGCCCGGCGGCGAGGCCGTGGAGGACCGGTTCTACTTCGTCCACCAGCAGCTCGACGGCGACGGCAGCATCACCGTACGCGTGAACGACCTGACCGGGCAGCTCCGCAAGCCCGACGTGACCCCCGGTGTCCGGAACGTCGTCCCCGGCGTCACGCCGTGGGCCAAGGCCGGGGTCATGATCAAGCAGAGCGTCCGCCAGGGAGCCGCGTACGCGGCGGTGATGGTCACCGGGAGCCACGGGGTGCGGATGCAGCACGACTTCACCGAGGACGTGGCGGGGCGGCCCGGCGGGGCTCCGCGGTGGCTGCGGCTGACCCGTACCGGCGAGACGATCGTCGGCGAGGAGTCGGCCGACGGCTCGCGGTGGATCAGGGTGGGCACCGCCCGGATGGCGACCGGGAGGGTCCGCGTCGGGCTGTTCGCGGCCTCTCCCGGCGACCTGACCGTGACCTCCAACGTGATCGGCGGGGCCGCGACGGCCTCCCGCTTCGCCGAGGTCACCGCCGACATGGACCAGGTCAGCGTGCGGGGCGTGGCCTCCGGGGGTTCGTGGACCCGCGACGACATCGGCGTCACGCTCGAGGTCGACGGCACCCCGCACCATCCGGGCGGGCTCGTGCGCTCCGGTGACACGTTCAGGATCACGGGAGTCGGCGACATCGCGCCGGCTCTGGAGGGCATGCCCGCCGAGCGCGTCCTGACCGGGGTGCTGGCGGGGCTGGTCGTCGTCATCGTGGTCGCGGTGTCGTTCGTCACCGCGGAGCACCGGCGCGGGCTCATCCGCACCACCCTGCTGGCCGCCCCGCGGCGCGGCCGGGCGCTGGCGGCCAAGGCCGTCGTGATCTCCGTGGCCGTCTTCGTCTTCGGGCTGGTCGCCGCCGCCGTCACGGTGCCGGTCGGACGGGCTCTCCTGGCGGGCAACGGCAACGTCCTCGCGCCCCTGGCGCCGCTCACCGGGCTGCGGGTGATCGCCGGGACCGCCGCGCTGCTCGCCGTGGTGGCGGTCTTCGCGCTCGCTCTCGGGTCGCTGTTCCGGCGCAGCGCGGTGGCCGTCATCGCGGCCATCGTGGCGATCGTCGTCCCGTACCTGCTGGCGACCGCGTCCCTGCTGCCCGACGAGGTGGCGCGGTGGCTGCTGCGGCTCACTCCGGCGGCGGGCTTCGCGATCCAGCAGAGCACGGTCACGTACGAGCAGATGACCGCCCGGTTCGCCCCGGCGGAGGGCTTCTTCCCGCTGCCGCCCTGGGCGGGGTTCGCGGTCCTGTGCGCGTACGCCGCGCTCGCCCTGGCCCTGGCCGCCCACCGGTTGCGCCGGAGGGACGTATGAGACGCGAGATACACGCCGAGTGGACCAAGCTGCGGACGGTGGCGGGGCCCGGGTGGCTGCTGGCCGGGGCCGTCGTGCTGACCGTGGCCCTGAGCGCCCTCGCGGCGGCCGTCGTATCCTGCGCGACGGCGGGGTGCGGGCAGGACGCGGCCAGGATCAGCCTCGTCGGGGTCCAGCTGGGCCAGGCGATGGTGGCGCTGCTGGCCGTGGTGGCGGTCTGCGGCGAGTACAGCACCGGCATGATCCGCACCAGCCTCACCGCGATGCCGCGCCGGGCCACCGCCCTGGCCGCCAAGGCGGTGGTGGTCGGCGGGCTCACGCTGGGCGCGGGGACCCTCGCGGTGCTCGGGTCCGTGCTGGCGGGGCGGCTCCTGCTGCCGGGCAGCGGCTTCACGGCCGCGCACGGCTACCCGCCGCTGTCCCTGGCCGACGGGCCGACCCTGCGCGCCGCCGTGGGCTCGGTCCTCTACCTGGTGCTGATCGCGCTGCTGAGCCTCGGCCTGGCCACCGCCGTACGCGACTCGGCCGCGGCCGCCGGGGTCGTGATCGGGCTCCTGTACGTGTTCCCGGTCGTGATCCTCATGGTCGCGGACCCCGAGGTGCGGCGGCTGCTGTGGACGCTGTCCCCGACGAACGCCGGGCTGGCCGTCCAGACGACCGTGGATCTCGCGTCCCTCCCCATCGGACCGTGGGCGGGCCTCGGCGTCCTCGCCGCCTGGTCCGCCGCCTCCCTCGTGGGGGGCGGTCTGCTCCTCCGGTACCGCGACGCGTGACCGGATAGCGAATAAAGCGGAAATGCCGGTATTTACCGGAATTGATATTCTCGCGGACTTTGCTTGACAAAACCTCCCGTTGGATATGAATTATCGGCGATCTGGGTACGCGTCGATTTATGAGGATAAGGGGAATGGCGGCGCTGGCCGCGGGATGTTTTCTGCCGCTGCTGGCCGCGGCGCCCGCTCTGGCGGACGAGCTCCCGCAGGGGGACCCGGGCGTCCAGACCGACACGGGCGTCCCGGCGGTGGAGGCGGTGCCGGACGTGATGCCGGACCCGGCGGTGGAGACGGTGCCGGAGCCGGTGAAGCAGGTCCGGGTGGTCAAGGGCGTCAAGGGCTCCCGCGCCGGGAAGATCGGTGTGCTGCGGCCGGGCGACCGGGGCGAGATGGTCAGGCAGCTCCAGCGGCGCCTGCACGACGGCGGCTTCTACTTCGGCCAGGCGCACGGCGTCTATGACGAGCAGACGAGGTACGCGGTCTGGGGGTTGCACAAGAGCAGAGGGATGGTGCCGAGGGGCGAGGTGGGGCCGAAGACGTGGGCGGCGCTCAGGCGGAGCAAGGGCCTGCGCCCGCTGGTGCCGCAGGGCGGCGCGAACCGGATCGAGATCAGCCTGACCCACCAGCTGCTCACCATCTATCGCGACAACCGCCCGGTGCTGGTCACCCACGTCTCCACCGGCGCCGAGGTGCAGTACTGCGAGAAGGGCCACTGCGGCAACGCGGTCACGCCGGTGGGCGACTTCCGGGTGACCAGGAAGGCGCCCGGCTGGACGACGGGCCTGCTGGGCTCGATGTTCAACTCGCTCTACTTCGTCGGCGGCATCGCCATGCACGGCTCGACGGAGGTGCCGCTCAAGCCCGCCTCGCACGGCTGCGTACGCATGCCGCTGTCGACCTCCGTGCGCGTGTTCAACATGGTGAAGGAGGGGGAGCCGGTGTACGTACGCGGACAGATCTAGATGCCCTGGGGCAGCCGGAACAGCCGGCCGGGGTCGTACGTGGATTTCACCTCGGCCAGCCGGGCCGCATTGGGCCCGTAGTACGCATTTCGCCAATTACTCAAATCGGGGTCGATGTAATTAACGTAAGCATGATCCCCGAAAAATGGGGACATGTCGGAATGTAGCCCGCGCAGCCACCGCCGATCCGTCCCCTCCGCGTAATACTGCACGCTGTAAAGCGCCGCCCGATGCGGGAACGCCGTGTCCGCCGGACCGACCCGGCCGATGGCCCCGCCCATGGCGTCCATCAGCACCGAGTGCCGCCCGCCACGCGCCACCCCGTCCACCAGCGCCCGCACGCCGTCCGCCGGCAGCTTCCGGTACGCCATGTGCGACTTGGCCGCGAACGCCTCCCGCGGCATCCGCCGGCACTCGGCGATCGACATGGCCGCGCAGCCGCCCATGATCTTCATGCCGTCCAGATAGGGGACCGTCCGGGCCGAGCGGGAGGAGGGCTGCCCGATCTTGCCGACGAGCGGGGCCAGCAGCCGGTCGAGCGCGGGCCTGCCGCCCACGTACGTGCCGACGATCGCGACGTCCAGGCCGCCGCCCGAGCGTCCCAGGTGCAGCGAGGACCACAGCTCGTCCGGCGCCGAAGGCCCCCACGACTGCCACGCCTTGACCGCGGCCCCCGCCTTGGCCCACGGCCAGTGCAGGAAGAACACCGTGACGTCGCGCGCCGCGAACGTCCTGAACGTGAAGGACACCGCCACGCCGAAGTTCCCGCCGCCACCGCCCCTGCAGGCCCAGTAGAGGCCGGCGTTGCGCGCGGCGTCGCAGTCCAGCGTCCGGCCGTCGGCCGTGACGACGCGTACCGACTGGAGGTTGTCGCAGGTGAGCCCGTACTTCCGGGACACCACGCCGATGCCCCCGCCCAGCGTGAGACCGCCGACCCCGACCGTGGGACAGGAGCCCGCGGGGATGCTCACGCCGTGGCGGGCGAGCTTGTCGTAGACGTCGATCAGCTTGGCGCCCGCGCCGACCGTGGCCCGGCCGCCCGCATAAGCGACCGAGCTCATCCTGGACACGTCGATCACCAGCCCGGGGCCCGTGGACCAGCCGGCGTAGGAGTGACCTCCCGAGCGGGTGGTGACCGGCACGCCGCCGGTGCGCGCGAACGTCAGGCACGCCGACACGTCGGCCGCGCTCGCACAGTAAGCGACCCCGCCCGGCCGGATCCGGTCGTAGGCGGGGTTGTACAGGCGGCGCGCGGTGTCGTACCCGGCGTCGCCCGGCAGCACGAGCGTGCCCTTCAGCTGTCTCCGCAGCCTCGCCCAGTTGGGCGGCGGCGCGGACGTGCCGGTAGGCCGCTCAGCAGACAGCCCAGTAGACCGCACGGTGGCGGCCAGCGGGGCGAGCGCGGCGACATGCAGAAAGTCCCGGCGGTCCATGGACGCCTCCGTGTGATCGGTGTTGAGCCGCTCGGTGAGACGTCCGGATGACCCGCCAGGTTTGGTCACATCTCCATCACTTCGGGGTTCAGCCGGCGCTCCCTCCGAACGCGCTCCTGGGAGTGGCGCCCCCCACCCGGGTGAGCCGCGGCGGGCCGCTCTTCTCGGACTTCTTGAGGGCTCCGTCCTTGACGAGCCGCAGCGGCGAGGCGGCCGGCTTCGGAGCAGGACCACCGTGACCGTCTCCCGTGGTCTGGACCATCCGCAGGGCCAGCGCGGGGCACATCTCGACCGTGCGCCGCGCCTCCTTGGCCATCCAGCCCGGGACGGTCCTGAACGACGGGAACCCGTAGTCGTCCAGTTCCACGAACTCCGGCAGCAGATGGGCACAGAGTCCGTGTCCCGCGCAGCGGGACCAGTCGACCTCCAGCCGGTACTCCACGTAGTCCTTCTCGGGCTCGGGCATCGGCAGCGCGCCGCGGACCGGCCGGCCGCACGAACCGTGCTCGAGGTGGAGCGCGATCTCGCTCTCGAACGCGTCGAGCGCCGACAGCACGAACTTGGCCGTGCCGTCCGGGTGGAAGCACGCCCCCCGCCGCTCGACGCCGCGCACGCAGCGCCGTACGGCGTCCACGGAGCCGCTGCCCTCGACCAGCGCGTTCATGGCCCACGCCAGGTCCGGCAGGCCCAGCCGGCACGGGCCGCACTGGCCGGCCGACTCGCCCGCCAGGTAGGAGGTGACTCGGGCGGCCTCGCCCAGCGAGCACGTCGACTCGCCGAGCGGGACGATGATCCCGGCCCCCAGGGTCGCGCCGGCGAGCTTCATGCCCTCGCGCGAGATCACGGCCGTCTGCGCCACCTCGGCCGACAGCCAGGCGCCGTGGTAGCCCCCGATGAGCACCCCGTCGCCGATCTCGGCCTCGGTGAGCGCGAGCACGTCCGCCAGGTACGTGCCGGTCGGCGCCTCGATGACCGCGCCGTTGGCCGCACCGCCGCTGACGGTGAGCAGGATGGTGCCGGGCTCCTTGGGCGTGCCGACCTCGGCGTACCTCTCCGGGCCGAGCTCGGCCAGCAGCGCCAGCTGCGCGTACGTCTCCGTGTTGGACAGCAGGGTCGGCAGCCCGTCCACGCCGCTGATCGCGGCGCGCCTTTTGCGGCCGGGCGGGATGCCGATCTCGCCGTTGACGGCGTTGACGAGCGCGCCGCCCTCGCCGGAGATGAACCGCTCCTTGATCCCGACCACCCGGATCGGGATGCGGCTCTCCGCGCCGCCGGCGACGTTCGCGGCCCGGCGCTCGTCCACGGCGGCATTGACGGACGCCTCGGCGACCTCGCCGCCGGCCGTGGCGAGAACCACCTCGCGGGCGCCCAGCGCCTCGGCGGCCAGCACGGCGCCGTCGAGGACCAGGTGGGGGTTGCGGGTGAGCAGCATGGCGTCCTTGGAGCTGGCCGGCTCGCCCTCGGCGCCGTTGATGAGGACGACGCACTCGCCGCTCGAGCCCACCGCGTCGGCGACGGCCCGCAGCTTGCGCGCGAACGGGAACGCCGCGCCGCCCCGGCCGCGCATGTCCACCTCGTTGGCCATCGAGATGAGCTGATCCAGGTCGCGCGGCTTGGGGGAACCGTGGAGGGTGCGGTGGGCGGGCAGGTCCAGTCGGCGGGTCTGGTCCAGCCCGGCGGTCAGCCGGGCCGGACCCATCCGTAAGACCCGCGGCACTCGGGCCGGAATCACGATCGCTCCTGTCGGGTTGCGGGGGTCAACCGGGTCTCCTGAGGCGGTCTCATCCGGCCTCCCGATACCTGCGCCGCGCGTCGGCGAGGCTTACCGGTGCGTTCCTTCTCTGGGCCGGGCCCGGGCCCGCGGCCGCTGCCGCGGCTGCCGCGGCGGCGGCGTTCCCCGCCGCGACCTTCTGCGGCTGCTCGGCGGGTACGCCCATGGCGGCGGGGTTGGTCACCGCCGGCCCCTGGATCTTCTCGAGCGTGACCGGCGGCCGGAAGGCCGCGGCCAGCACGCGGATGACCAGCGCTCCGCCGACCGCCGCGATGCTGGCCACGTAGGACCAGGCCACCCAGCCGGCCGGCGGCCGGCCGGCCGTCAGGCCGTGCATGATGGCGACGGGCCAGCCCAGGTACGCGACCGAGTGCATCACCCGCCACATCCATGGCCTGGCCTTCGCCGCCCAGCGCCTCCTGAGCAGTCCCGTGGCCACGGCCACGATCATCATGTCGAAGGCCAGGATGCCGAGACCCTTGTTGATTCCGGCGATCGGGACGACCGCCGCGCCCGGCGGCACGTGACCCAGGCTGATCATGAGGGAGATGTGCGTGATCAGGAAGATCATCCCGAGAAGGCCGAAGGCCTTGTGGGCGAGCTGCGACCTGACCCGGTTGACCGGAGACAGGAAGACCCGCTCGGTGGTGATGATGCCGAGCGCGACGGTCGCGGTGAAGGTCACCAGGGCCATCACGCCCACGTAGAACTCGAGGAAGCCGACCACCCGGCCGAGGATTGCTATGCCACGGTCTGTCCTGGTCAGCGCGAACGCCGACAGCACGACTGCCATGACCATGGCGCTGGCTCCCAGTCGGACACTGCGGGTGTCTAACTTGGTGGGAGTGTGCCGGGGGTGTCGTCTGTGGAGCATCTAAGGTTCCCTCCAAGGTCGGGTGAGGGTGCGACTCGGAAGGCTGGGTAGCCCGTGAGGGCTTTCAGATCAGCATCGGCGGCCCCGGTTGATGCAAGAGACGACGAACTGCATCAGCCGGTCGGGCATCACGTTCGCGAAGTCGGCGTGGTCGGTGATGGGGTTGTGCTTCTGTTCAGGGAAGGCGTCCACGGCGAATGACGGGCCTTGCGGCACGGTGTACGTGAGGGTCATGCGCAAAGCCGGCACCGCCTTAGTTCCTTGCGGGCAGGCGCCACCCTGTCCAGGGAAGACCACGTGCGTTCGGTGATTGGCGCTATCAGTGTTCTGGCCGTCCCAGCAGCTAGGGAAGTCCAGAATACGAACGACTTGGCTGCCGCGCGGGCAAAGCGGATATTTGTCGGGACTTATGCGGTTTTGGAATCCCGTGCAGCTCCAGGCGGCCCTGGCGTTGCCGGCGCCGTTGGTGGCGGCCTTGGCGTCACCGGTGATCAGCCTGAGGAACCTCGGCATCGCGACGACCTGGGAGCTGGCGTTACCGCGGAACTGGAGCGTCACGGAGCGTGCACGCAGCACCTGGCCGACGTTGCCGTCCGGATCCTGAGTGTTCGCGTCCACCTTGCGGTCTCTGAGGACCGGCCAGAAGTAGGTGGATTTATCGCCCAGCCGGCACGTGGTCCCCGCGGCGGCCAGGCTCTCGTCCGTGGAGAAGCCGTCCGTTGACAGGTTGCCCACGTAGTCGTGGAGGTGGTGGGCTCCGTTGCTCACGCCGGGGGCGACGATGAAGTTGTCCGGGTTGTTGTGGCCGTTGCGGTTCGTCCCGCACGCGGAGACGAAGGTGCCGCGCGAGCCGCCCCTGCCGATGCGGGCGTCAAGCTGACGCGGCGCTACCTGGCGGATGTCGACGAAGTCCTCGACGAACGGGCCCAGGTCGGCGCACTCGTTCTCGTTGTGCTCCTCGGACGCCGTGGGGGACGGGCTGGGGGAGGCGCTTCCGTTGCCGTTGTTCCCGTTGTTGCCATTGTTCCCGTTATTACCGTTGTTGCCCTGGCCGGGGTTCCTGGTCGGCCGGTTGCGGCGGCCGAACGTCTCGGCGGTCTGCTCCGGGTCGGGGTTCTGGGCGTCGGGGTCCTGGGCATCGGGGTTCTGAGCCGGGTCGAGCACGGCGCGCCCGCCGCCCTGGCCCTGCTGGTCGGCGTTCTGCTGCTGGTCGCCGTTCTGGTCCTGCTGCTGGCCGTTCTGCTGGTTGTTGTTCTGGTCCTGCTGGTTCTGGTTGTTGTTCTGGCCTTGGTTCTGCCCGTTCTGATCCTGGTTCTGGTTCTGGTCCTGCTGGTTCTGATCCTGTCCCTGCTGATCTTGATCTTGTTGCTGGTCCTGGTTCTGATTCTGGTTGTTGTTCCGGTTCCGCTGACCCTGCTGCTGCTCCTGGGAGGCCTGTGCCGGGTCGCAGTGGTCGGCGCGCGCGGGGCCGACGCCGATGACGGCCGCGGACACCAATCCGCCGGCCACCACGGCCAAGGCGGACACGGCCGAGGCCATGCGTCTAGATCTCGTCATGCGTCTCTCCTCTTTTCAACCGCCATCGCGACGGGTGGAGCTGGTGAGGGCGTCGGAGGCTCGGGCAACTGCGTGTGATCGACCAGGCCGGTGGACTCCAGGAGCGTCATGTGGCGCATGACGAAGTTGATGCCTTCCTGGGCGAACTTCCTGATCTCCGCGTTGCGCGTACCGGCCCGTACAGCCGCCACGACGGTGAAGACCTTGCCGTGCGCGGCACGCAACAGGTTCGCGAAGTCCTGGTCGAAGGCGGGTCCGCGCTCCGCAGCCAGCTGGGCCATCCAGCTCTGCTGATCGGCGTTGGGCTCGCTGGGCAGTGCCACACCGAGCTTCTTGGCGGTTTGCCGTGTCAGCAGGTCCAGCCTCTGGTGGTCCTGCATGATCAGCCTGCCGACTTCCTTGACGCGCTGGGACTCGGCGCGGGTCTGGGCATAGTCGCCCGCGGGCATCTCCCAGAGACCGGCCTGCCGCACCTTGATGAGCAGGTCACGGTCGGCGGCCGTGACGGGCCCCGATGATGTCTGGGTCGCCGCAGTGGCGGCGGGATCGATCGAAGGCGGCATGACCAGCACGATCGTCACCGCGGCCGCCACGACGAAGCCACCGAGCATGAACAGCTCGCCACCGCGCAAAAGCCTGTGCATGGTCGGAGGTACGCGGGTCTCTCGGGCTTGGTTCAGCACATGGCCGGAGATAGTTAGAAATGACTGGAGTTATCGGAGTGGCTACCGCCGAGATAACGAAGGTGTAAAGATATGCCCCGTGCTAGGTCACCTCGACGGCAGGTTCGAGAGTGCGGATGCCGAGGCGGAGCATCGCATCGCGGTGCTTTACCAGGAGTTCGGCGGCCCTCTGCTGCGCCACGTACGCAAATCGACAGGTAACGACCTTCAATGGGCCGAAGACGTGGTGCAGGAGACGCTCGTCCGAGCCTGGAAAAACTCGGCAAGACTGCAGTGGGAACCAAGCCTTATATGGGCGTGGCTACTGACGGTAGCCCGCCGCATCGTTATCGATGGACGTCGACGGAAGAGCGTCCGGCCTCAAGAGGTCGAGCCGCCCGAAGTCGACATGATGGCCGTACCCGACGGCTCGGAGCGAGCTCTGTCGCGGATGGTCGTCGCCGACGCCCTTCGCAGCCTCTCTGAAGAACACCGCGAAGTCATAGAGCAGACCTACCTCCGAGACCGTACGATTAGTGAAGCGGCGGAGATACTGGGGATACCTCCGGGCACGGTGAAGTCCCGGCTCTATTACGGGATCCGGGCTCTCCGCGAACTGCTGCGGGACAAGGGGGTAGCCGGCTGATGCATGACGAGGTGGCTGCCTATGTCCTCGGAGTCCTCGATGAGGATGAGCACGAGGCCTTCGAACGCCACCTCGATACATGTGAGAGATGCCAGGCGGAGCTGATTGAGCTTGCCGAGCTTCCGGAAGAGCTCGACGAGCTCAAGAACGCTCCCGCAGCCTCCGATGACGACCCCCCGAGGTCGATGTCACGCTGACGTCTGTACGTTGACGTCTGTGCCCTTTTCGGGTGGTATCGGTACGGCGAGGCGTTGCGTCCGGTGTAGCGTGACCGGACGGTCAGGGGGAGGTGTTCGGTGGGCATCGACGGAGATGCGCCCGTTCCCCCGCATCGGCGGTTCGGCGAGGAAGGCGGCCGGCTGTCGTACGGCGGCTATCTTCGCCTGCCCGCGCTTCTCGCACAGCAACGGCCACAGTCGGAAGCGCCCGACGAGCTGCTCTTCATCACCATCCACCAGGTCTACGAGCTGTGGTTCAAGCTGCTGCTCCACGAGCTGGAGAACGCCCGCGAGGCCATGTTCGCCGGCGAGCTCTGGCGGGCCAGGCACCTGTTCCGACGGGTGCACGCGGTCGAGAAGGTGCTGATCGAGCAGGTGGACGTCCTGGAGACGATGACGCCCCAGGACTTCCTCATGTTCCGGGAGAAGCTGGCGCCCGCCAGCGGCTTCCAGTCGGTGCAGTTCCGGGAGCTGGAGTTCCTGTCCGGGCTGAAGGACGAGCGCTATCTCGGCAGCTTCAGGCACGCCAGCGACACGGAGCTCGCACGGCTGCGCCGCAGGCTGGAGGAGCCCTCGCTGTGGGATGCTTACCTCACCGCCCTCTCCCAGCGTGGCCTGCCGGTCTCCGACGACGAGATCATGGGCTCGCTGCTGGCCGTGGCGAGGGACCGCGGGTCGTACGACGACCTGTGGCAACTGGCCGAAGACCTGCTGACGCACGACGCGACCGCCGCGCAGTGGCGGACGCGTCATGTCCAGATGGTCGAACGTCAAATCGGCACCAAGTCGGGCACCGGCGGCTCGACAGGCGCCCCCTATCTACGCGGCAGAACGCGTTTGCACTACTTCCCGCTGCTGTGGGAGCTAAGGGCCTGGCTATGAACAGCTTTGGCAAACCCTCACAAAGGAGTGAGACCGAAATGCCCCTCGACGAGGCCAAGGACGAGCTGCTCCAGCGAGCCGCGGAAAGTTGCGCGGCGAGCAGCGAACATGTGGGCCCCGAGGAGGCCCTGTCCTTCCTCCGGTTCTACTACCGGCACGTCGCGCCGGAGGACCTGCTCGACCGCAACCCCGTTGACGTGTACGGCCCCGCGATGTCGCAGCGGCAGCTGGCCGAGGTCCGCCCCCAGGGCCGGGCGGTCGTCCGCGCCTACACCCCCACGCTGGACGAGAACGGCTGGGACCCGGGCCACTCGGTCGTCGAGGTGGTCACGGACGACATGCCGTTCCTCGTCGACTCCGTCACGATGGAGCTCGACCGCCACGACCTGGGCATCCACCTGCTGGTTCACCCCCAGATGCGGGTGCGCCGCGACATGACGGGCCGGATGCTCGGCCGCGGCCAGGAGGACGTCACCGGCCAGATGCTGGTCGAGTCGTGGATGCACATCGAGGTCGATCGGCAGGCCGATCCCGAGGCGCTCAAGGCGCTCGAAGCCGACCTGCAGCGGGTGCTCACCGACGTGCGCCACGCGGTCGAGGACTTCAGGAAGATGCGGGCGCTGGCCGTACAGACCGCCGAGGACCTGGGCATGAGCCCGCCGCCGCTGGAGCCCGCGGAGGTCGAGGACAGCATCGACCTGCTGCGCTGGCTCGCCGACGGGCACTTCACCTTCCTGGGCTACCGCGAGTACCGGCTCGAGCACACCGACGAGGGCGAGACGCTGCGGGCGCTGCCGGGCGCGGCGCTGGGCATCCTGCGCGACGACAAGGTCGGCTCGGAAAGCTTCTCGGCGCTGCCCGCCGAGGTGCGCGCCAAGGCGCGTGAGAAGCAGCTCGTGATCACCACCAAGGCCAACTCGAGGGCCACCGTCCACCGGGCGACCTACCTCGACTACATCGGCGTCAAGATCTTCTCGCCCGAGGGCGAGGTGATCGGCGAGCGGCGCTTCCTGGGCCTGTTCACGCACGTGGCGTACAACGAGTCGATCTCCAGGATCCCCGTGCTCCGCCGGAAGCTGGCGGAGGTGCTGGACAGGGCCGGGCTGGCGCCCGACAGCCACGACGGCAAGGACCTGATCGAGATCCTCGAGACGTTCCCGCGCGACGAGCTCTTCCAGACCTCGATCGACCAGCTCCTGCCGATCGCGCTGGGCGTGCTGCGGCTGCGCGAGCGCAAGCAGGTCAAGCTCTTCCTGCGCCGCGACGACTACGGCCGCTACATCTCCTGCCTGATCTACCTGCCGCGCGACCGCTACACCACCAAGGTGCGGCTGAAGATGCAGGAGGTGCTGCTGAAGGCCCTGGGCGGCAAGTCGCTCGACTACAGCGCGATGATCGGCGAGTCGGTGCTGGCCCGGCTGCACGTGGTCGTGCGGGGCGAGCGGGGCAAGCAGCTCCCGCCGCCGAGCGTGGACGTCGAGGAGTTGGAGGCGCGGCTGGCCGCCCTGACCCGCTCCTGGGAGGACGACCTGGCCACCGAGCTGGGGCGGAGGACCGCCGAGGACGAGGCGCCCGCGCTCATCAAGCGGTACGCCTCCGCGTTCCCCGAGGGTTACAAGGCGGACTTCCCGCCCAAGGTGGCGGTCGTGGACCTGCGCCGCCTGGAGGACCTCGTGGCCGTGGGCGACGGCGCGGAGGTGGACATCAACCTCTACGAGCCGTACGACGCGGCCGAGGGGGAGCGGCGGCTCAAGATCTACAAGGTCGGCTCGCCCATCTCGCTCTCCGAGGCGCTGCCGCTGATCCAGCGGCTCGGCGTGGAGGTCGTGGACGAGCGGCCGTACGAGATCGACCGCGACAACGACCCCAACACCAAGAACGCCTGGATCTACGACTTCGGCCTGCGGTACACGCCGACGGAGGAGGTCGGCAGGGACGATTTCAAGCGGCTGTTCCAGGACGGGCTCAGCGCCCTCTGGAAGGGGCAGATCGAGGCCGACGACTTCAACTCGCTCATCCTGAGCGCCGGGCTGACCTGGGAGCAGGTCGAGATCCTCCGGGTGTACGCCAAGTACCTGCGCCAGGCCGGGGGCACGTTCTCGCAGACCTACATGGAGCGGGTGCTGGCCGGGAACGTGCGGCTGGCGCGGCTGCTGGTGAGCTTCTTCGAGGCCAAGCTCGATCCGCGGCGCGGCGAGGACGTGCGGCTCGATCTCGCCGAGGCGCTCAACGAGGAGATCCTGGGCGCGCTCGACGAGGTGGCCTCGCTGGACGAGGACCGGATCCTGCGGGCGTACCTGGAGATGATTCAGGCGACATTGCGCACGAATTACTTCCAAACGGTCGATGGACACCGCAAACCGTACATATCCCTCAAATTCGACCCGCAGGCGATCAGCGTCCTGCCGCTGCCGCGGCCAAAGTACGAAATATTCGTCTATTCGCCGCGGGTCGAGGGCGTGCATCTGCGCTTCGGGAAAGTGGCGCGGGGCGGGCTGCGGTGGTCGGACCGGATGGAGGACTTCCGTACGGAGATTCTCGGCCTGGTAAAGGCGCAGATGGTGAAAAACACCGTCATCGTCCCCACTGGGTCTAAAGGCGGATTTGTCGTTAAACAGCCGCCTGTGTCCGGAACGCGCGAGGAGATGCTCGTCGAAGGCGTCGCCTGCTACCGGACGTTCATCTCCGGCCTGCTCGACGTGACCGACAACCTCGTGGACGGCAAGGTCGTGGCGCCGCCCGACGTGGTCAGGCACGACGGCGACGACACCTACCTCGTGGTCGCCGCCGACAAGGGCACCGCGACCTTCTCCGACATCGCCAACAGCGTGGCCAAGGAGTACGGCTTCTGGCTGGGCGACGCGTTCGCCTCCGGCGGCTCGATCGGCTACGACCACAAGGCCATGGGCATCACCGCCCGCGGAGCCTGGGAGTCGGTCAAGTACCACTTCCGGACCACGGGCCTGGACGTGCAGAGCACCGACTTCACGGTGGCCGGCATCGGCGACATGTCCGGCGACGTGTTCGGCAACGGCATGCTGCTGTCCCGCCACATCCGGCTGGTGGCCGCCTTCGACCACCGGCACATCTTCGTCGACCCCTCGCCCGACGCGGCCGCCTCGTACGCGGAGCGGCAGCGCCTCTTCGAGCTGCCGCGCAGCTCCTGGGAGGACTACGACGCCAAGCTGATCTCGGCCGGCGGCGGCATCTTCCCCCGCACGGCCAAGTCCATCCACATCACGCCGCAGATGCGCGAGGCGCTCGGCATCCCCGCCGGGGTCACCTCCCTGGCCCCCAACGACCTGATCAGCGCCATCCTTCGGGCCCCCGTCGACCTGCTGTGGAACGGCGGCATCGGCACCTACGTCAAGGCCGGCTCCGAGTCCAACGCGGACGTGGGCGACAAGGCCAACGACGGGTTGCGGGTCAACGCCGCGGACCTGCGCTGCAAGGTCATCGGCGAGGGCGGCAACCTGGGGTTCACCCAGCTCGCCCGCATCGAGTTCGCGCTGAACGGCGGGCTGGTCAACACCGACTTCATCGACAACTCGGCCGGGGTCGACACCTCCGACCACGAGGTGAACATCAAGATCCTGCTCGACCAGGTCGTCCGCGACGGCGAGCTGACCGACAAGCAGCGCAACCAGGTCTTCACCTCGATGACCGACGAGGTCGCCGACCTGGTGCTGCGTGACAACTACGCGCAGAACGTGGTCCTCGCCGCGGCCCGCACCCAGTCCGTCGAGATGCTCCACATCCACTCCCGCTACCTGCGCCGCCTCGAACGGGACGGCCTGGTCAACCGGGAGCTGGAGTTCCTGCCCTCGGACAAGACGCTGGCCGAGCGTCGCCAGGCCAGGCTCGGCCTGACCGCGCCCGAGTTCTCCGTCCTGCTGGCCTACACCAAGCTGGTCGCCGACGCCGAGCTGCTGGGCTCCGACCTGCCCGACGACCCCTATCTGGCCTCGTGGCTGGTGTCGTACTTCCCGTCCGCGCTGCGCGAGCGCTTCCGCCCCTACATGGACGCCCACCCGCTGCGGCGCGAGATCATCACCACCTGCGTGGTGAACGAGCTGGTCAACTCCATGGGCACCACGTTCATGTACCGCTTCGGGGAGGAGACCGGGGCCTCGACCCCCGACATCGTGCGTGCCTACCTCGTGGCGCGCGAGGTGTTCGACCTGCCCAGCTTCCACCGGGCCGTGGAGGCGCTGGACAACAAGGTCGACACGGCCACCCAGATCGCCATGCTGCTGGAGGCCCGCAAGCTGGCCGAGCGCGGCACCCGCTGGCTGCTGGTCAACCGCCGCCCGCCGCTGGACCTGGCAGGGTCGGTCGCCTTCTTCGTGAAGGGCGTCAACGGCCTGCTGACCCACATCCCCAAGCTGCTGACCGGGCCCGACCTGGCCGCCTACGAGGAGCGCCGCGACTCGTTCGTGGCCAGGGGGGTGCCACTGGAGCTGGCCGAACGGGCGGCCGCCATGGTGCCCGCGTACTCCATGCTGGACCTGGTGGAGGTGGCGTCGCTGACGGGCCGCCCGGTCGCCGAGGTGGCGGAGGTCTACTTCGACCTGGCGGACCGGCTCCAGCTGGCCCGCCTCCGGGAGCGCATCATCGCGCTGCCCCGGGACAACCGCTGGAACTCGATGGCCCGCTCCGCCCTGCGCGACGACCTCTATGCCGCGCACGCCTCGCTGACCCGCGACGTGCTGGCCCACAGCACGCCGGGGCTGCCGCCGGAGGAGCGGCTGGCCCGGTGGTCGGAGGCCAACTCGGCGGCGGTCTCCAGGGCGCGGCAGACGCTCTCGGAGATCTGGGAGAGCGACCACTTCGACCTGGCCACCCTGTCGGTCGCGCTGCGGGCGATCCGGACCCTGGTGGCGGCCAGCAACCTCCCGCACACGGAGGCGTAGCCAGGCCGCGCCGCGGCGACGGCCCGGCCGCCGTGCTTACAGCGGCCGGGGCCCGGCCGCCGTGCGCACGGCGGTCTGGGTCCGGCCCGGCTGCTGTGTCTACGGCGGCCCGGGCCTGGGCTCGGCCGTGCCCCGCTGGTGCGCCCGGAGCGCCGCGTGGCGTGGGGCGCCTTCCAGGGCGCTCCAGGGGGTCACCAGCTCCCGTTCGCCAGTACCTGCCGGAGGCGGGTCGCCAGCGCGGCCCGGTCCACCCCTGCCAGGGTGAGCGCGCGGGGCACGGTGCCGAGCTCGGCCTCCAGGATCCCGAGCACCAGGTGGCCGGGCCTGAGGTCCTTCTTGCCCGTGGCGGAGGCGAAGCCGCGTTCGAGGGAGAGCCGTCCCGAGGCCCCCAGGTTCAAGCGCCGGTCCGGGTCGGGGGTCGGCGCCGGGAGGCCGAACGAGGCGGCCGACACCCCGGCCGTGCCCAGGCTGTGCTCGAACTCCCGGTCCAGCGCGTCGCGGATCGCCTGGCGGTCCAGCCCCGCCGAGGTCAGGACCTCGCGGGCGGCGGTGTCCTCCTGGGCGGCGATGCCCAGGAGCAGGTGGTGCGCCTCTATCGCGGCGGACCCGTCCTGCCTCGCCTCGGTCTGGCCGTGCAGGATGACGGCCTGGATGTAGTGGTCGATCGCGCTCACTGTCGTCTCCTCAGCGTGACGCCGGCGGCGATGAGCCGCTTGACGTGCTTCTTGTGCACCGCTTGACGGGTGACTCCGAGCGCCTCGGCGACCTGCGGCCAGCTCCAGCCGGCCCGCATCGCCTGCTCGACGGCGGCGTCCTCCAGCTGATCAGCCAGGCGCCGCAGTGCAACCACGGCCGCCAGAGCGTCAGCGGGCTCCTGGGGTTCGGGAATGTCGGCCGACATGCAAGCAACCATAGTTGCCTACAGGCGAATTAGTCAACTCAAGTTGCTACTGGCCCGAGGCGCGTGTCAGGGCGCCGTCGTGGGCGATGACGTCGGCGGCGGCGGGGGCCTTCAGGGGAGGCACCACGGTGGCGTACTGGTGCGTCTCGATCAGTCGCAGCGTCTTGCGCACCTTCGGTTTGTCGAGCGCCCATTGGGCCGGCTCGGGCACCGAAATCCCCTCGTCCTCGGCCGCCTTCGTCACGGCGGTCGTGGTCGACGTCCGCGACAGCGAATACTGGATCAGCGCCCCGCCGTCCTTGGTCCGCAGCGAGTACACAGGGAAGTTGTCGGCGCTGAAGATCGAGTCGTAGCTGTAACCGCCTTGCTCTTTACTGTTCTTGAGAACATCCCGCAGATGGGCGATCTGCGCGGCCACCTCGGTCGTGTACGGCCCCGGCGCGAGCAGCCCGGCCGTGGGCCCGGCCGCCCCGGTCTCGGCCACGCTGGCGTGCACCGGACCCATGAACTGCGGGCTGATCGTGACCGTCTTGTCGTCGGGCGCCACCGCGGTCGCGTAGCCGTCGGCGTCGAGCTGGATCTCCGGCACCTCCTGCCTGGGCAGGAGCTCGGCCGCGGAGCTGAGCCGCCACCGGTCGGCGGACCTGGCGAACGTCAGCAGGGTCGGGCTGCCGTCGCGCGTCACCAGCGCGCTGAACCAGGGCGCCTGCTCCGTCGGCGCGAACCTCGGCACGAACAGCTTCGGCGTCCCCCACCTGTAGCGGGGCGGCGCGAAGTCATGCGACAGGAACGCCGCCGCGGTCAGCGGCGACTGCCCGCCCGTCACGACGTCCTTCAGCTCCATGTCCAGGCGTCCCTGGAACTCGCTCGGAGCCCGCAGCGTGTCGTCGGTGGCCGTGAACTTGAAGAACTCCTCCGTGGCCTCGGCCTGGGTGACGGCCGTCATGGCGGCGGAGGGCGAGGGGGACGCGGACGCCGACGAGGTCGCGGCCGCCTTGGACGGCTCGGCCGGGGCATTGCCCGTGCAGGCGGTCGCCGCGGCCAGTACGCCGGCGGCGAGCGCCAGCACCTTCCGCCGACCGTATGCACGCACCTCGCCATGTTATTCGCGACCGCAGGGCGACGGGCCCTCCGGTGCCCGAACAGAAGCCGCCTTTTGACGACGTGGGCGGGATGGGGGGCGCAGCCCTCCGGGGGAAGTAGGCTTGGGAGACGTGGCAGGCATCGATCCGGCAGAAGAGATCAACGAGCTCGCGGGCACGCTCCGCAGCATCCAGGACGTGCTCGACCTCGACGCGATGCGCAAGCAGATCGAGGAGCTGGAGCAGCAGGTTGCCGCACCGGACCTGTGGGACGACCCCGACCAGGCGCAGAAGGTCACCAGCAAGCTCTCGCACCTCCAGGGTGAGCTCAACCGCGTCGAGGGCGTCGCGCGCCGCCTCGACGATCTCAACGTCCTCTACGAGCTGGCGGCCGAGGAGGGTGACGACGACACGCGCGCCGAGGCCGACAAGGAGCTTGAGACGCTCAAGTCCGACATCGGGGCTCTGGAGGTGCGCACGCTGCTCTCGGGCGAGTACGACGCCCGTGAGGCGCTCGTCACGATCAACTCCCAGGCGGGCGGGGTCGACGCCGCCGACTGGGCCGAGATGCTGCTGCGCATGTATCTGCGCTGGGCCGAACGCAAGGGCTACTCGACCGAGGTCTACGACACCTCCTACGCGGAGGAGGCCGGCATCAAGTCGGCCACGTTCACGATCAAGGCTCCCTACGCGTACGGC
Organism: Nonomuraea sp. NPDC051941; assembly: GCF_044593615.1. Lineage (NCBI taxonomy): Bacteria > Bacillati > Actinomycetota > Actinomycetes > Streptosporangiales > Streptosporangiaceae > Nonomuraea > Nonomuraea sp. NPDC051941. The sequence goes on along the minus strand of NZ_JBIUCF010000011.1, from coordinate 133,029 downwards.
ACGCTCCGTGGCGAGCACGGCACCCACCGGCTGGTCCGCATCAGCCCGTTCGACAACCAGGGCCGCAGGCAGACCTCGTTCGCCGGGGTCGACGTCGTGCCGGTCGTCGAGCAGACCGACCACATCGACATCATCGAGGACGAGATCCGCGTCGACGTCTACCGGTCGAGCGGCCCGGGCGGCCAGGGGGTCAACACGACCGACTCGGCGGTGCGCATCACGCACCTCCCGAGCGGCATCGTCGTCTCCTGCCAGAACGAGCGCTCGCAGCTCCAGAACCGCGCCACCGCCATGAACGTCCTGCAGGCCAAGCTGCTGGAGCGTAAGCGGCAGGAGGAGGCGGAGAAGATGTCGGAGCTGCGCGGCGCCACCACGACGTCCTGGGGCACGCAGATCCGCAACTACGTGCTGCACCCGTACCAGATCGTGAAGGATCTACGCACGGCGACCGAGGCGGGCAACCCGTCGGCCGTGCTCGACGGCGACCTCGATGAGTTCATCGAGTCCGAGATCCGCTGGATGCGCCGCCAGGAGTCGGGGACCGCCGACTAGAGCCCGCTCAGGTGCTTGAGCACCAGGCTCACGAAGAGCAGGACGACCAGTAGCAGGGCGATCAGAGCGGGTGACAGCCCGGCGAAGCCGTGCTGGTGCATCCGCTCCCTGCTGGCTCGGCAGGTGGGGCAGCGTCCCTCGATCACAGGGTGGGCGCACTGCGCGCATACGAGGTGTTCACAACTCATGACAGCCCCAAGTCTAGCCGCACAATCGTTTTGTTTCCGTTATGGACTTTCCATGCCAGTCTTCCCCCTAGACTGTCGTCTGGCCAATCGGAACGTCGATCAACAGTAAAGACCGCGTAACCCGATCGGCCGGTGGCGGGAAGTGGGCATGTGCCACCCTCGCTTCCGTCCTGACCCCTAGACTGGCATGCCGTGATGCTCTCGTGATCCATTTCGATAATGTCACCAAGGTCTACGCGAACCAGAACCGGCCCGCCCTCGACCACGTGTCCGTAGACGTGGACAAGGGCGAGTTCGTGTTCCTCGTCGGTCCCTCGGGATCAGGCAAGTCCACGTTCCTGCGTCTGGTCCTCAAGGAGGAGCGGCCCAACTCCGGTGCGATCCATGTCGCCGGCAAGGACCTGGCCCGCCTCTCCAACTTCAAGGTGCCGCACCTGCGCCGCCGTATCGGCTGCGTGTTCCAGGACTTCAGGCTGCTCCCGAACAAGAACGTCTACGAAAACGTGGCGTTCGCTCTCGAGGTCATCGGAAAGCCCCGGCGGTTCATCCGCAAGGTGGTGCCCGAGGTCATCGAGCTGGTCGGCCTGGAAGGCAAGGCCCACCGCATGCCCGACGAGCTGTCCGGCGGCGAGCAGCAGCGCGTCGCCATGGCCCGCGCGTTCGTCAACCGGCCGATGATCCTGCTGGCCGACGAGCCCACGGGCAACATCGACCCCGCGACGAGCATCGGCATCATGAAGGTGCTCGACCGCATCAACAGGACTGGCACCACGGTCGTCATGGCCACGCACGACGCGGCCATCGTCGACTCCATGCGCAAGCGCGTGGTGGAGCTGGAGGACGGCAAGATCGTCCGTGACCAGTCGCGTGGCGTGTACGGCCAGGCGTACTGACAGGGAGCTGCAGACAGAACATGCGGGCGAATTTCATCTTCTCCGAGGTCTGGATCGGCCTCCGTCGCAACCTGACCATGACGATCGCGGTGGTGATCACCGTGGCGGTCGGCATGGCGATGCTGGGCGTCGGCTTGATGATCAACGCCCAGGTCGGCATGATGAAGGGCTACTGGGACGACAAGGTCGAGGTCTCGGTCTTCTTGTGCACCAAGGGCTCGGCCATGGAGTCCTGCAAGGGCAAGGAGGTCTCCAACGCCCAGAAGGAGGCCCTCAACACCCTGATCAAGGGCACCCCCGGGGTCAAGGAGGTGTTCTTCGAGGACCAGTCGGCGGCGTACCAGAACTTCCAGAAGCTGTACGCGACCAACAAGGCCCTGGTGAGCACCGCCAAGGTCGAGGACATGCCGCAGTCGTTCCGTATCAAGGTGGCAGACCCCAACAACTACAAGGCCGTCGTGCAGGCCCTTCAGGGGCAGCCGGGCGTGTCGCAGGTGCTGGACCAGGCCCAGTTGGTCGGTCCGTTCTTCGAGATGCTCGACAAGCTCGCGTTCTACGCGCTCGCGGTGGCCATCATCCTGGTGCTGGCGGCGGCGCTGCTGATCGGCAACACGGTACGGCTCTCGGCGTTCAACCGGCGTAGAGAAACGGGCATCATGCGCCTGGTCGGCGCGTCCAATCTCTACATCCAGCTCCCGTTCGTCATGGAAGGCGTCATCGCCGGCCTGATCGGCGGGGTGTTCGCGGCGGTCATCCTGATCGTCACGAAGGTCTTCCTCTTCGAGGAGCTCGGGCGCTACCTGGGCGACGCCACCGCGCAGCTGGGCTGGAACGATGTGGCCCAGACCATCACCATCACCATGGTCATCGGTGTGGTCATCTGTGTGCTGGCATCGTTCGTGACGCTCCGACGCTACCTGAGGGTCTAGGGATCGCCGGTAAAGTCGAAGCATGCCACGTGAGACCGGGCGTAAGGTCATCGCCCAGAACAAGCGTGCCAGGCACGACTACCTCCTCGAGGACACGTTCGAGGCGGGTCTCGTGCTCCAGGGCACCGAGGTGAAGTCGCTGCGTGAGGGCCGCGCCTCGCTCGTCGACGGCTACGCCAGCATCGACGGCGACGAAGCGTGGCTGCTCAACGTCCACATCCCCGAATACTCCCAGGGGACGTGGACCAACCACGCCGCCCGCCGCAAGCGCAAGCTGCTGCTGCACCGCAAGGAGATCGACAAGCTCGCCGCCAAGACGAAGGAGGGCGGGCTCACGATCGTGCCGCTGACGCTCTACTTCAAGGACGGCAGGGCCAAGGTCGAGATCGCGCTCGCCCGGGGCAAGAAAGACTGGGACAAGCGGCAGTCGCTGGCCGAGCAGCAGGCGAAGCGGGAGATGGCCCGGGCCCTGCGGCACCGCAACCGATGAGACGGCGGCACCGCACCCCATGACACGCGCTCGCCGCATCCTCTCCGCGGCCGCCACCCTGGCGGTCGCGAGCACGACCCTGACCGGCTGCTTCGAGGAGCCCTCACCGCACGACGCGGTGCGGGACTTCCTCGTGGGCTGGCAGTCGGGCGACTACGAGCTCGCCGCCGGCCGCACCGACGGCGATCAGGCCACCGTGCGCAAGACGCTGTCCGACGCCAAGCTGGAGCTCGACGCGGCCTCCTTCCGCTTCAAGATCAAGAGTCTCAGCATGACGGGCGAGGAGGCGAAGGCCGACTTCCGCGCCGAGGTCGACCTGGGGGAGAACAACCCCCTCTGGGAGTACGACGGGCTGCTCCCGCTCCACCTCGTGGACGGCACCTGGAAGGTGCGCTGGTCGCCTTCGGTGCTGCATCCACAGCTCAAGGAGGGGCAGCGGTTCGCCGTCGACACCGACCCGAGGCCGCGCAAGCCGATCGTCGACCGCACGGGCGAGCCGCTGCAGGGCAACACCGTGTTCTACAGCGCGGGTGTCTACCCGGCCAAGCTCGGCGACAAGGCGGAAGAGGTCGCCGCCAAGCTGTCCAAGATCACCGACTACGCGCAGGACCGCCTGCTGAGCCGCATCAGGTCGTCGCCGCCCGACAAGTTCGTGCCGCTGGTCACGTTCGGCCGCTCGCGCTACCAGACGATGCAGTCGAAGCTCGACGCCATCGACGGGATCGAGACCGTGCAGCAGGATCAGCCGGTCAACCCCGAGCCGCCGCAGCAGATCGTCGGCAGCGTCAGCGCGCTCACCCCCGAGACCGAGCAGAAGCTCGGCGGGCCCGAGCGGGCCGGTGACTCGGTCGGCAGGAGCGGCCTCCAGCAGGCCTACCAGGACTACCTGACCGGTTCGACGCAGACCAAGGTGATCACGCTCGACCTGAAGACCGGCAAGCAGGTCGCCCTGCTGAAGGAGTGGCGGGGCCGGGAGAACGTCTCGGTGAAGACCACCATCGACCGGTCCGTCCAGGCGGCGGCCGAGCAGGCGCTGGGCGACACGGAGGCCAGCCTGCTGGTGGCGGTGCAGCGCGACACCGGTCAGATCCTCGCGGTCGGGTCCCAGGGCGAGCTGACCCGGCAGAAGGACCTGAACCAGGAGATGGGCGCGCTGGCCGGCCGCTTCCCCGCGGGCACGGCGTTCTCGATCGTGGCCGCGAACGCGCTGCTCAAGAAGGACGTCAGCCCGAAGCTACGGCTGGCCTGCCCGGACGAGCGCACGGTCGGCGGCGCCAAGTTCGTGCAGGCCGCGGAGTCCACCGGGGTCACGCCCTCGGCCACCTTCCAGGAAAACTTCGCCAAGGGCTGCGTCACCGCGCTGGCCTCGCTGGCCCGCCGCGTCACGGCCGACGACCTGTCCGGGAGCGCCAAGGCGTTCGGCGTGGGCCAGCCGTGGCGGCTGCCGCTCAAGTCGTTCAGCGGCGCGCTGCCGCAGCTGGCCGGCGACGCCGACAAGGCCAAGGCCATCGCGGGCCAGAACGTCGAGGTCAGCCCGCTCGGCATGGCGCTGGTGGCCGCCGCGGTCGCCTCGGGCACCTGGCGTCCGCCGGTGCTGGTCACCGACCCCAGGTCGCCCGACCCGACGGTGGAGGCCGCGCAGGCCCCGCAGCCCGCCCCCGTACCCGTCGATCCCAAGGTCCTCGCGACGCTGAAGCGGATGATGGCGGCCGGGGCGACCAGCACGCCCGCCCAGGCGGGCAAGGGCAGGGTCTACGGCGTGACGGCCACGGCAGGCAATCAGCTGAAGTGGTTCGTGGGCTGGCAGGGGGACGTGGCGGTCGCCGTGCTGGCGCGCAACCACGACGCCGGAGCGGTCGCGGGCAGCTTCTTCTCGGCCCTTCGGAACTCTCCGTGAAATTGTCGTCACGCTGAGCAACCATTCGAGGGTCCGGCTGCGTCTTACTGAGTGACTGGACCCGCTCGGGGGGTTGCGGATCCAGTCGCCGTGATGAGATCAGGACTTCATCTCGGGGGAAGTCCTGCCGTCCGGACCGGCTCGACCCTGCCGGTCGGCCCCCGGGAGCGCGCGCCGCTGAGCCGCGCTCCCGGGGGTTTCGTCATGGGGAATCAAGTTGGCGTTGGGGGCGTTGTTCCCTGTAGATTCTTGTTGCTCACCTCCGCGGAGGTGTGTTGACAACTGCACAGGGGGTGACTGGCTTCGACTTCGACTTTGCAAGCCAGGTGAAGCGGGCCGAGGACTGCGGACATAACCTCGTTAATCCTGTGACCGCAAACAACAAGTGCCAATTCTAAGCGCACTGTGGCTGCCCAGGATTCCCTGGGCCTCGCTGCCTAAGTAGCGAAACCACTGTCAGCCCGGGAGTGCCTTCGGCCCGGTGTCTGGCATCGTTAGAAGGCTCAACCGCTCGACCCGGCCACGGGGGAGAGCGGGAAATCAAACAGTGGCTGGGCCCGTCGGCGACTCGCCTGCGTGATCGCCGGGGCCGAGAAAAGCACAGCAGGCTGCGCCCGGAGAAGCCCTGACTTGGGGTTGAAGGACGCGGGTTCGATTCCCGCCACCTCCACACCATCAGACCGCCTCTGATCTGCCGAGACCTCGGCAGGCAGGGGCGGTTTTTTGTGTTCAGGGGCCCCAATGTCCTCAGGGGCCTCAAGGTCCTCAAGGCGACAAGGGCGCCTCAGGCCCCAGGGTCCGAGGTGTGAGCAGGGGCTCAGGGGCGCGCAGGGCCCGCGCTGTCGAGCCTCGTGCCCCGGCCTGACCACACGGCCGGGGGCTTTCCTTGGCAGGACGCTTGATGCCGCTTGGAGAGGGGCGTCGCGGGCCGGGGCCGCCGGATACAAGTGGCCCCAGGCCATTCCCAAGGTGCGAGTGCCAAGCTCCCTGGAGCACCCCGAGGGAGGCACCGTCGCGCTGTCGGCCGAGGTGGACGACGGCATTCCCTGGCTGGTGGACCACCGGATCCTGCTCAGCGAGCTGGAGAACGACATGCGGCCGGTGGCTCCGGAGGAGGCGCGGCGGGCCGCCGACGAGTTCCGGCGACGGCGCGGGCTCACCGGTCGTGCGCAGACCCTGCGGTGGCTGGCTGAGACGGGCATGTCGGAGGACGCCTTCTGGAGCCACGTCAGAACGCAGGGCCTGATCGCCCGCGTCCGCGAGCGCTTCGCCGGTGAGCCGGCCCGTCGCCGTCTGGCCGAGCACCCGGAGGAGTTCACGGTGCGGCATGCGGTGTGGGTGATCGGGCCGGACGCCGATGAGCTGGGCGCCCTGCTGGACGGGCCGGAGCCGGGTTTCCACGCGCGGGCGATGGCCGCGCTGCCCGGGAGCCCGGCATCCGGACGGCGCGGGATGCGGTTGCAGGCCGCCGTCGCGCTCACCCCGGAGCTGCCCGAGCCCCTGCGGGCGCTGCCCGAACAGGCCTCGGCCGGGCCCGTTCCGTACGACGGCGGCTATCTGGCGGGGGTCGTCCACGAGGTCGTCCCGCCCGATCCCGAGGCTCCCGAGGTGCTGGATGCGGCGTTCCAGGCGTGGCTGGACGAGCGGCGGCGCACGTCGGAGGTCCGGTGGTTCTGGTTGTGAGAAGGCGCCCGCGGAGCGCCGGCGCTCACCTTCGCTGACAACATTTGGTACCGCTGACACCGCAGACCGTAACCAACGCGTGTTTTACATGTGCTTAGGTGGGTCTCTGACATTTTGCGGGCCGGAGTGAGGGTAAAGGGTGTCAAGGTACGGCTGGCGTCACTCGGTGTTCGCGCCTGTGGTGGGTGTGGTGTTCTCCGCGCTGCTGATGGCGGCCGGAATGGTGGAGGCTCTGCTGGTGTCCGTGGGCGCGACCACGGCCCCCGTGGCAGCGGAGCTTGTGGTCACGCTGATCATCGCGGTTTTCCTGACCGCGGTGCTCAGGATCGTCAGGGCAGTTCCGGACATCCGGCGTGAGAACGCCGCGACGGCTCGGGCCGTGTCGAACGTTCAGGCGGTGAAGCCGACGGACGACACGCTGGTGGCACGGCGGCTCAAGCTGTTCAGGGAGGCGGCCGACGCAGGGAACGACTGCGAGGCGGTGCTGAGCGCGCGGTCCGCGCTGGACGAGAGCGAGATGGCCAACAAGCACCATCTCGACCACGCGCTCATCTGGGCGCTGCCGGTCTTCGGGTTCATCGGCACCGCGCTGACGATGGGCGCGATGGTCAACTCGTTCTCGAACGCCCTGGACCGCGAGGGCGACCCCGGGGTGCTGATCGCCGCGCTCAAGCAGCACGTGCTGCCCGAGCTGGCCTCCGCGTTCGGCGTCACGCTGATCGCGCTGTTCCTGAGCGTGCTGGCGTTCAGCGCGATGGCCCTGGTCGAGCGGGGCGAGCGGGCCAACGTGGTGGCCGCCGACGAGGTGTTCCTGATCTACATCGCGCGGCTGCCCGCCAAGCAGGCGGCCCCCGCCATGCACGGGCTCACCCAGGAGCTGGCCCAGTCCAGGGGCCGGACCGAGGAGCTCGTCAAGGGCCTGGACGCGCTGCGTACGGCGGTGGAGCGGCTGAGCGCGGCCGAGAGCCGCCCGCAGAAGTACACGCTGGTGAGGGAGCCGTGAGGCGGCGGCCCGCCCGATCGTTCGCCCCGCCGCTCGATCTGCGCTTCATCGACCTGTTCATGGCCATCGTCCTGGCGCTGTCGTTCGTCGCGATCATGCTGACCGTCGTCGCGCGGATGCTCCCGACGGACACCCCCGCGACTCCTCCGCGCCAGGAGAGGAGCGTCGCCCAGCTGAAGAAGCAGCTCGACGCGGCCGTGGAGGCCAAGCGGAAGGCCGAGACGGAGCTGCGTACCACGCAGCGGCAGATCGCCGACCAGACCGCCTTCGCGCTGCCCTGGTGGCTGATCGGGTTCTGCGCTCTGCTCGGCGTGCTCGCCGTCTTCATGGGCTGGCGGATCCGGCTGTGGAACAAGGGGAATCTGCCGCGCCTGCGAAGCTGGCTGCTGGTCACCCTGGTGGTGGCCGTGGTCACGGCGGTGATCAGGTCGCTGAGCGACGGCGACGGCTATCTGCTGCTCGCCGAGATCCCCTGGTGGGCCGCCGACGCGCTCTGTCTCGGGCTGATACTGGTCTCGTACGTGCTGATCTCCGTCATCCGGGAGAACCACACCACGCTCGGCGAGATCAAGGCCCGCTCGGCGCGCACCGAAGCCCGGTAAATACCGTCGCATCGGTGCGAAAGGCCCGGTAGGGTCCGGACCAGACTGGCCGCGGGACTCAGGTACGACTTCCGGAACCCGCCTGTACAGCGATGCTTCGCAGCTCGTGCCCCCATTCCCCGGCCAGTCCGCCGACCCCCGGGGGAGCCCATGGAGACCTACGCCGACCTGATCGAGTGCGAGGACGTCCTGATCTTCGCGAACGCGGCCATCACCTCCACCGGCCAGCGCGAGTTCCACGGCACGGCCGGCGAGCAGCGGCTCTCCCTCGACTTCCTGCACCGCTACGTGCAGGGCAACTATCCCGACCTGTACGCCGCCGCCCTGGCGCTCGACATCAACGACCACAACGCCGCCCTGATCATCGCCAACCTGCTGAGCGGGCGCGCGGGCGACGGCCGGCTGATCGCCTGGCGGCTGGAACGGATGAGCCCGCCGAGGGTCTACCGGCTCTTCCGGCGCCTGCGCCGCGACGGCGTCAACAACCGGCGCACCAGGGCCGTCGTCCGCGACTGGCTCACCGGCCGCCCCGACCTGGCCTTCGACGCGGTCAAGTACCGCGCGCAGGTGAAGTCGGCGGTGCGCCACGCCCACCTGCGACTGCCGGGCGAGCTGGGCGACTTCCTGTTCGCGCCGTTCAGCCGGGCCCGCTACGAGACGCCCGTCCTGGAGGCGTGGCGCCGCGCGCACTTCGACAAGAGCGCCCTGTACGACCTCCCGTACACGGTCGCCGAGGGCTTCGCCGCCCGCCACGGCATCGGCAGGGAGATCTTCCTGGAGCGCATCGCGCCCCGGCTGACCAGGCTGGAGCGCCTGCGGCTGACGGAGTCCGCGAGCCGGGACAAGGTGGACACCGAGCCGGATCTGGCCGCGATGCCGCTGGTCAGGCTGGCCTCGTACATTCTGTCGCTGCGTGCCGACGTGCGCGCGAGCCGTCGCGCCGAGCTGGTGGGCGCGCTGCGGGCGGCGGCGGCCCGGGTGGCCGGGGCGCGGGCGGGCACGTGGGGGAGCGTCGCGGCGGTGCTGGACGACAGCTTCTCCTCGTTCGGCTCGCCGGTGAAGCGCCGCCGGCCGCTGGCGGTCGCGCTGGCCTGCCACTACCTGCTGGAGGCCCTGGCCGGCGACTACCGCGGCCTGTGGCTGTCGCGCCGGACCGACCCGCTCCAGGTGCGGCCGTACGGGCCGACGCCGCTGGGGCAGCGGATCCTCGACGCGCTCGAACACCGGCCCGGCCTGCTCGTCATCGTCTCCGACGGCTGGGACAACGCGCCGCCGGGGCTGGCGGGCGAGGTGCTGCGCGTGTGGCGGCGCAAGCTCGATCCCGGAGGCGAGGTGGGCATCGTGCACGTCAACCCGGTCTACGACGCCGACCGGTTCGACGTGCGGCGGCTGTCGCCCATGGTGCCGACGGCCGGCATCCGCGACGCCGAGGACCTGCCCGCGCTGGTGGAGCTGGCCCGGTTCGCGGAGGGGCGCACCGGGCTCGGGGAGCTGAGGACGTACCTGGAAGATCGGGCGGCACGGCGATGATGGATCTCACGGGGCTGGACACGCGGCCCGCGCAGACCTGGGGAGGGCTGCGGCTGGTGCCGCTCGTGCGCCGCGAGCCCGTCGAGGACCTGCGGCTGCACGCCAAGGTGTACGGCGACGAGCTGTCCATGGTCCACCTGCCGGACAAGACCCTCTACACGGCGTACATCCCGCACGCCTTCGTCGCGTCGTGGACCGGCGACGGGACCCCGGCGGCGGCCTACGGCACGCAGCTCGGGCAGCCGCTGCGCCACATGTGCATCAGGACCAGGCGCAGGATGGCCCGGCGGGTGGACAAGAACCGGCTCCGGTTCCTGCCGCTGCACCTGGCCGTGGAGGGATACCTCGCGCTGCACTTCGGCGGCCCCGTGGTCGCGTGGGAGGAGTGGTCGCGGCAGGCGCTCGTCCACGGGCTGTCCCCCCGCTCCGAGGAGGCCTACGCCGGGGCGGAGGTGCGCGGGCTGGAGGACGCGCTCAAGATCTTCGAGATCTACCCCGGGCAGTGCGGGCTGCTGCTGTACGCCGGTGACACGCTGGCCAGCGCTTTCGTGGTGCCGCACCCGGAGGACTACCGGGCGCTGCACCCGACGCTGGTCCGCGACATGTACGGCGAGCTGATCCACGACTATGCCCTGTTCTACCCCGCCAGGGACTTTCCCGCGGTGATCGACGAGAGCGCGGTCGCCTCGCTGGCCGACCTGCGGGCCGAGGCCGTACGCGCCGAGCGGGACTGGGCCGGCTTCCACGACTCGGTGATGGCAGCGGGCCTCCTCCGCGCCCCCGCGCGGGTGGAGGAGGTCTACCGGATGGGCGGGTTCACGCTGAGCCGGTTCCTGCCCGCGTTCGAGCGGAAGAGCGAGAACCACATCGGCGAGATGATCAACGACGCGGACGGGCGGACGGCCTACCTGAAGACGTTCAGGCTGTCGGAGGCGCAGGTCAGGCGTGGCCACCTGCTGAGCACGCTGGCCGAGCACGACTGGAGCCTGCCCGCCGCCGCGGAGAGCCTGCGGGTGAGCGCCGCCGAGCTGGGGCTGCGGCTGGAGCGGGCCGGGTTCGGGCACCTGCTGCGGCAGGACGTCCTGGACGGCTACCGCAAGGCGCTCAGTGAGCGCAGCCGGCGTACTCGTCGAGGCGGCGCAGCATCGCCGCCAGCATGAGCGGGAGCATCGCCACGTGCGCCGCCGTCATCATGGTCCCGGCGTCGATGGCGCCCAGCCAGAGCAAGGGGAACAGCGGCACCACCGGGACGAACATCGCGGCGCACATCTCCAGCGTCGAGGCCCAGCCGTGCCCGCGGATCCGCATCCACGCGGCCATGCCGATCGACATGTCGACCGCCATGACCAGGTACGCGAGCTCGGGCTGCTGCTCGTGGGAGAAGCCGATCCCCACGGCGGACTGCAGCATGCCGAGGGCCAGCATGCCGACGAACATGCCGACGAACATGGCGACGATCATCTCGACATAGTGAAGGGCGAACCTGCCCCAGCGGCGGCCGGTGCCGGTGTTTGTCGTTGTCATGCCTCGACTGTTGCCAGAGGGCCACCGCGTGCCAAGGGAGGTGGGCCGGGGAGGTCCGGAAACTTGGGCTCTCTGTCCTTCGGCCCTACAGTCATGGCCATGGAGGTACGACGGGTCGTCGTCGTGGCGTACGAGGCGGTGGGGTTACTCGACGTCGCCTGCGTCACCTCGACGCTGGAGGAGGCCAACTGGCACGGCGCGGCGCCCTGCTACGAGGTGCGCGTGGCCACGCCGGGCGGGCACCCCGTCACCTGCGGCACCGGGCTGACCGTCCAGGCCCAGCTGGCGCTGGAGCGGATCCACGGGCCGCTCGACACGCTGGTGGTGTCCGGCGGGGTCGGCCACGACGACGCCGCGGCCAGCCCGCTGATCGTCGGCCACGTCCGCAGGCTGGCCCGCGAGAGCCGCCGGGTCGCCTCCGTCTGCACGGGCGCGTACGTGCTCGCCGCCGCGGGGCTGCTCGACGGGCGGCGCGCCACCACGCACTGGCAGCTGGCGCACGACCTGGCGGCCCGGCATCCCGCGGTGGCCGTGGACGCCGACCCGATCTTCATCCGCGACGGCAACGTCGCCACGTCCGCCGGCGTCACCGCCGCCCTCGACCTCACGCTCGCCTTCGTGGCGGAGGACAACGGCCCCGAGCTGGCCCGCACGGTGGCCCGCAACCTGGTCACCTACCTGCAGCGACCCGGCGACCAGGCGCAGATGAGCATGTTCGTCAGCGCGCCCGTCCCCGCGAACAACCTGGTCAGGCGGACCATCGAGTACATCGCCGCGCACCTGCGCGACGACCTCACCACGGCCGCGCTGGCGAACGAGGCGGGGGTGAGCGAGCGGCACCTCACCCGGCTCTTCCTCCAGCACCTGCAGCTGACGCCTGGGCGATATGTCCGGCAGGCCCGCACCGAGGCCGCCGCGCACCTGCTGGCGTCCACGTCCCTGCCGATGGCGTCCGTGGCCGTGCGGTGCGGGTTCGGGACGGCGGAGACGCTGCGGCAGGCGTTCGTCGACCGGTACGGGATCCCGCCGTCGCGCTACCGGCTGACCCAGGCGGCCGGGTGACCCGATCCAGGGAAATGCCGGGAGCTGGCTAGTCTGTCTGCGATGAACGAGGTCATTGGCGGGTACACGCTGCGGCGCCTGCTCGGGCGCGGCGGCATGGGCGAGGTGCATCTCGCCTCGACACCCACCGGCGGCCTGGCGGCGCTCAAGGTCATCCATCCGGCGCTGGCCCGCGATCCGGCGTTCAGGCGGCGCTTCGAGCGGGAGGTCGCGGCGGCCCGCCGGGTGGCCAGGTTCTGCACCGCGCCCGTGCTGGACGCGGGGATCGACGGCGATATCGCCTACCTCGTCACCGAATACGTCAAGGGGCCCGACCTGGCGCAGGCCGTGAACGAGCAGGGGCCGCTGTCCGGCGGGAACCTGGAGGCGCTCGCGGTGGGCATCGCCACCGCGCTGAGCGCCATCCACGGGGCCGGGGTGATCCACCGCGACCTCAAGCCGTCGAACGTGCTCCTCTCGCCGCTCGGGCCCCGGGTGATCGACTTCGGCATCGCCCAGCTCGTGGAGCACGACAGCCTGGTCAGCCAGGCGATACTCGGGACACCCGCGTTCATGGCGCCCGAACAGGTGCGCGGGGAGCCGCTGACGCCCGCGGCCGACGTGTTCGCGTGGGGCGGGGTGATCGCGTTCGCGGGGACGGGGCGGCTGCCGTTCGGGGGCGGGGCGCCCGCGGAGGTGCTGTACCGGATCACGCAGGAGGGGCCCAGGCTGGACGGGCTCGACGAGGGGATCAGGCAGGTCGTGGAGCGGGCGCTGGCCAAGGATCCGCGCCTGCGGCCGACGGCCCAGCGGCTGCTGGCGGACCTGGTCGGCGGCACCCGCCTGGCCACGGCCACCGAAAGGGTCGAGCGCACCTGGACGGGCACCACGACGGCCGACGTGCGGTCCGGACCCGACGTGCGGCCCGCGTCCGGTATGTCGCCCCCGCCCGCGATGCCGCCCGCTCCGCCTGCGTCTGCGTCTGCGTCTGTGTCAGCGTCTGCGTCTGGGGCGAAGCCGAAGCGGAGGCGGTGGCCGTGGGTCGCGGGGGCCGCCGGGCTCGTGCTCGCCGTCGTCGCCGCCGCCGTGACCGTCCCAGCGCTGTCGCAGGAGAGCTGGCCGTACGAGGCCGACTTCGGCGACTCCTGGGCGCTCGGCGCGTCGGAGGGCGGGAGCGCGCGGCAGGCGGGCTCCGGCTACGAGCTGACCGTCAAGCCGGGCTGGCGGCTGTGGAAGTCGGCCCCCAGGCAGGAGCCGGAGGGCGGCGTGGTCGTCAGCGCGAAGGCCACCCTTGAGGAGGGGAGCGGGGAGTACGGTGTGTGGTGCCACGGCTCGGCGCGCTCCGGCGATCGTTACGAGTTCGGGGTGAGCGGCTCGGGCAAGGTCACGATCGTCAAGCGCCGTACGGGCACCCGGGGCACGACCCTGTACGGCCCGGCGGACGCGCAGGGCGCGGCCGTCAACCGCGTCGTTGCGGAGTGCGGCGAGAGCGGGGGCAAGGTGACGCTGCGCATGTGGCTGAACGAACGCCTGGTCGCGCAGGCGACCGACTCCGACGCGCCCTACGGCCCCGGCGAGTCCGGCGTCCACGCCGCCTCCGGCGCCACCGGGTCCGCACGCGTCCGCTTCGACTCCTTCGCGCTCAGGCCGGCGGGCACGTGATGCCGAGAGGTGCGTGAGCGTGCGCTTCGGCGTGCTCGGTCCGTTGCGGATCGAGTCCGGTCAGGTGCCAGGACCGGCCAAGCACCGCACGTTGCTGGCCGCGCTGCTGCTGTCGGCCCGTGAGACGGTGCCGGTCGAGCGGCTGATGTCCGTGGTGTGGGACGACCGGCCGCCGGCCTCGGCGGGGTCGGTGCTCCGGGTGTACGTCAGCGCGCTGCGCAAGCTCGTGGACGGCATCCGTACGGTTCCGGGCGGCTATCTGATCGACGTCGAGCGGGACGACGTCGACTGCCACCGGTTCGAGCGGCTGGTCGGCGGGGCGCGGCAGGCCCGGGCGGCGGGCCGGGTGGCGGAGGCAGCCGATGGCTTCAGGACGGCCTTGGCGCTGTGGCGGGGGCAGGCGCTGGCCGACGTCGAGTCGTCCCTGTTGCGCCGGACGCACGCCGTACCGCTGGAGGAGCTGCGCCTGACCGCGCTGGAGGAGCGGGTGGAGCTGGACCTGCGGCTGGGCCGGGGCGCGGAGGTGATCGGGGAGCTGCGGGCGCTGGTCGGGGCGCATCCGCTGCGCGAACGTGCCTGGGTGCGTCTCATCGAAGCCCTTCACCAGGCGGGACGCCGGTCGGAGGCGCTCGGGGCCTACCAGGACGCGCGCCGGACGCTGGTGGACGAGCTGGGCCTGGAGCCGGGCGCGGAGCTGGCCGACGCTCACCGGCGGGTCCTGGCCGGCGAGGACCGCCCCGCTGCACCGGCCGGTGGCGACCGCGGCCCGGTCGACGAGCTGCCACCCGACATTTCTGATTTTGTCGGCCGATCGCCCGTGCTCGACTGGATCGTTCGGACGGCTCGCGAGCACGCGTCGGCCCCCGTGCACCTCGTCCTGCACGGCCCGCCCGGCTGCGGGAAGTCGGCCGTCGCGGTGCACGCCGCCACCGGCCTCGAACGCCCGGACGGCCGGCTCTACGCCTCGCTGGGCGCCCGGCCGCCCGGCGCCGTGCTGGAGGACCTGCTGCGTTCGCTGGGCTGCCCGGACGGCGCGGTCCCGCCGGCGCCGGACGAGCGGGTGCGGCTCTACCGGAGCATGACGGCCCGCAAGCGGCTGCTCGTCGTGCTGGACGACGCCGCCGACGAGGCCCAAGTGCGCCCGTTGCTGCCGACCGGGCCCGGCAGCCTCACCCTGGTGACGAGCCGGTCGCCGCTGGCCGGGCTGGAGGCGGCGCGGGCGTACGAGATGGGGGTGCTCGACGGGGACGAGGCGGTGGCGATGCTCGGCGAGGTGGCCGGGCACGAGCGCGTGCGGGCCGAGCCCGAGGCCGCCCTGCGCATCGTACGGCTCTGCGGCCACCTGCCCCTGGCCCTGCGCATCGCCGGCTCCCGGCTGGCCAGGAAGCCGGGCTGGACGCTCGACCACCTGGCGGGCCGCCTGGGGGACGAGCGGCGCAGGCTCGACGAGCTCAGCGCGGGCGACCTCGCCGTGCGGGGCAGCCTCGCGCTCGGCTACCGGGGCCTGGCCGACCCGGAACGGCGGCTGCTGCGCGGGCTCGGCGCGCTGTCGGCGCCCGACTTCGCGTCGTGGGTGTTCGGCACGGACCTGGAGCCGCTGGCGGAGGCCGGGCTGCTGCAGTCGCGCGGCCTGGACGAGGCAGGTCAGGAGCGCTACGGCTGGCACGACCTGACCAGGCTCTACGCCGCCGAACGCCTCGCCGGGGAGGAAGGCGGCCCGGAACGCGTGCTGGCCGTCATCGCCGGCGCGATCCTCGAACGAACCCGGCAGGCCAGGGCCTCCCTCCTGCCCGCCGAGCCCGGCACCGGCCGCACGGAGGTCCACCTGCCCGGCGCAGAGCGGCTGGAGACCGGGTGGCTGCGGCACGAGGCGCGCTGGCTGAGCGCCGAGCGCCGCTTCCTGGTGGCGACCGTCGGGGACTTCTCCCGGGTGGGCCTGTACGAGGCCGCCTGGCGGCTGGCTTTCTACCTCACCCCGCTGTTCGAGCTGGGCGCGCACCACGACGACTGGCACGCCACCACGGCGACCGGGCTGGACGCGGCCAAGGCGGCGGGCCACCGGCACGGCGAGGCGCTCCTGCTGCGCGGCCTGGCCGACCTGCACCGGGCCGAAGGACGCACGGAGTCGGCAGCCGCGGCGCTGCGGGCGGCCCAGCCGCTGGTGGAAGGGCTGGAGCTGGCCAGGGTCACGCTCCGGCTCGGGCTGGTCCAGGCCCGTCCGGCGGAGGCCGAGCAGGCGTTCGTACGGGCCCTGCGGGTCTTCGAGGAGGCGGGCGACCGGCGCGGGCGGGCCGATGCCTTACGGGCGCTGGGCGCGTTGCGCCGGGACGAGGGCCGGCTCAACGAGAGCCTGAGCGCGTACCAGGACCTCGGCGACCCGCGTGGCGAGGCGGAGGCGCTGCTGGACCTGGGCAGGCTGCACCTGGGCGGGGGCAGGCTCGCCGAGGCCCGCGGGTGCGTGGAACGGCGGCTGCGGATCAACCGCCGCCTGGGCGATCGGCTGCCCGAGGCGGGGGCGCTGCTCGTACTGGCCGAGATCGCCAGGGCGGAAGGCACGCCAGGGGCAGCGGCCGGCTCCGCGAGGGAAGCGCTGGAGACGTTCGTCGCCTACGGGGACCGGCGGGGCGCCGCGCAGGCCCTGATGGCGCTCGCCCGGGCCGCGCTGGACCTCGACGACATTGACGGAGCGGTTGAGGCGCTTACGCGTGCTATGGGAGAGTTTGACCGCCTCAGTGACGAGCAGGGCAGGGCCGAGGCCGACCGGCTCGCGCAGGAGGCCCGTAGACGGCGTGGCCCGCGGATATAGCGGACTATGCGGATCCTGAACGCCGCCTCCCTACGGTGAGGGCCACATCCCCGACAACGAAGGTGATCTCAGAATGCGAAAGACGATCGCGCTGGCTGTCGCGGCCGTCGCGCTGGCCGGTTGCGGTGCGCTCCCGGGGCGGCAGGCCGGCGGTGGCGGCGAGGAGAAGCAGCCCCAGACCGTCGCGGAAACCACCACCGAACCCCCGGCCACGGCCGAAGCGACAGAGGCGCCTCCGCAGGAGACCAGGGCGATCGCCAGCCGCGAGGCCGACGTGTCCGCTGGCGGGCAGCACGGCAAGGCCCGCGCCGACATCCTCGGGCTCAAGCGCCAGGGCAGGACGCTCAGCCTCAACTGGTCGATCACCGCGCTCGACGGCAAGGTCAACGTTCACAACGGCCTGGGTACGGCCACGCTCGACTTCACGGTGTCGGCCGTCTCCCTCATCGACCCGGTGAACGCCAAGCGCTACCGCGTGGCCCGCAACGGCACCGGCCAGGACGCGAAGTGCGTCTGCTCCGGCACCCAGGGCCAGTTCCTGGAGAAGGGGCAGACGTCCACGCTGTACGCGGTCTTCGCGGCGCCTCCGGCGGACGTCACGAAGATCAACATTGAGATGCCCATGATCGGCGTGCTCACCGATGTTCCTATCTCTTAGCGTCGCACTGGCCCTCGTCCTGTCGCCCACCCCGGCGCCCGGCGCGCCGTCCGACGCCGTGGGGGCGGTGGAGGACCTGGTGCTGCCCGTCGAGGACATCATCGGCGAGGTCGAGTCGCTGGACGGCACCGAGACCGAGACCAAGCAGGGGCGCCAGGTGACGGTCTCGCTCACCAGCGACGTGCTGTTCGCGCTGGACAAGTGGCAGCTGACCGCGAAGGCGAGGCAGCGGCTGCGGGAGGTGGCCGCGAAGGTGAACGCCGACGGAGCGGGCGGGGCGGTCAGGATCGAGGGGCACACGGACGATCAGGGGAGCGACTCGTACAACCTCGCGCTGTCGCGGCGGCGGGCGCAGGCCGTGGAGACGGCCATGCGCGGGCTGCTCACGGGGGCGGGGGCGAGTCTGGAGGCGCGGGGGTACGGCGAGAGCCGGCCGCGGCGGCCGAACGTGGTGGGCGGGAAGCCGGTCGAGAAGAACCGGGCGCAGAATCGGCGGGTCGAGATCGTCTTCACCGCCAAGCAGTGACCCCCGCCGGTGCCGTGAGCGGGGGGTCAGTCGGTTCGGAGTTGGCTCAGGGTGACGGTGACCGTGCTCGTGGTGCCGTCGGAGTGTTGCACCCCGACCTTGGCCTGGTCGCCGGGCCTGAGGGTGGCGAGGGCCTCCGCGAGGGACGCCATCGTCGGCGTGTTCCTGCCGTTGATCGAGACGATCACGTCACCGGCCGCGATCCCCGCCTTGTCCGCCCCGCTGCCCGGCTCGACCCGGATGACGCCCACGCCGATCTCCTGCCCGTCCGTGCTGATCACCGTGCTGCCCTGGATGCCGAGCGCGGCCCGGTGGCTGTTGGTGACCTTGCCGTACCTGACGATCTGGGTGGCGATGTCCCTGGCGGTGTTGCTCGGGATCGCGAACCCGATGCCCGGCGCCGCGCCCCCGCCGAGTTCGGGGTCGGTGGCCGCGAGCGTGGGAATGCCGATCACGTTGCCCGACAGGTCCACGAGCGCTCCGCCGCTGTTGCCCGGGTTGATGGCGGCCGAGGTCTGGATGGCGCCGGCGATCGTGGCCCCGGGGGAGCCCGCCTCCTGAGGCTCGGAGACGGTACGGCCGAGAGCCGAGACGATCCCGTTCGTCACGCTGCCCGACAGGCCCAGCGGGTTGCCCATGGCGAGCACGATCTGCCCGACCCGCAGCTTGGACGAGTCCCCGAACCGCGCGGGCCGCAGCCCGTTCGGGTTGTCCACCTTGATCACCGCCAGGTCCCCCGCGTTGAAGGACCTGACCAGTTTGGCCGAGCGCGGCGCGCCGCCGGTGGCGATCGTGACCTCCATCTTGCTGGCCTGGCCGACGACGTGAGCGTTGGTGATGATGTGTCCCGCGGTGTCGAGCACGATGCCGGACCCGAGCCCGACCTTGGTGGTGATCTGGACGATGGACGGCAGGACGTCGGCGATGACGTCCTCGTACGCCGACTCCAGCGAGTGCAGCGACGGCGGCGAGGGAGAGGCCGTCGGCGAGCTGTGCGGGGTCGCGGTCGACGGCGTCGCGCTGGACGTGGGGGGAGGAGCGCAGCCCGCGAGCAGCAGCACGAAAGCGGTGGCCAGTCCCGCGGCGATCCTCCTCATGGGAGGACTGTTCCCAGCTCAGCCCGAAAGATACGCTTCCCGCACGTTGTGCCTGCTCAGCTTGCCGGTCGGCGTGCGCGGCAGCGACTCCCGGTACTCGATCAGCCGGGGATGCTTGAGCCTGGCCAGCCGGGGCGCGCAGTGCCGCAGCAGCTCCGCCGTGAGCTCGTCCCCGGCCACCGCGCCGGCCGCCGGCTGCACGAGCGCGACGACCTTGTGCCCCCACTCCGGGTCCGGCACGCCGATCACGGCCACGTCCGCCACGGCGGGGTGTTCGAGCAGCGCCGCCTCGATCTCGGCCGGGTAGATGTTGACCCCGCCGGAGATGATCAGGTCGGTCCGCCGGTCCAGCAGGAACAGGTAGCCGTCGTCGTCGAGGTAGCCGATGTCCCCGGGCGTGTACGCCTGGCCGCGCATCGCCGCCGCCGTCTTGTCCGGGTCGCGGTGGTACTCGAACCGGTTGATCCCGCCGATGTAGACCAGCCCCGGCGAGCCCGGCCCCACCTCCTGGCCGTCTTCCCCGACGATCGTGAACGACATCCCGTCCAGCGCCCTGCCGACCGTGCCCGGCCTGGCCAGCCACTCCTGCGAGGACACCATGGTCGCCACGGCCGCCTCGGTGGACCCGTAGTACTCCCACAGCACGGGCCCTAGCCAGTCGATCATCGCCTGCTTGGTGGCCTGCGGGCACGGGGCCGCCCCGTGGTAGAGGTGGGTGAGGGACGACAGGTCGTACGACTCCCGATCCGGCACCCCCAGCAGCCGGTGGAACATCGTGGGCACCATGAACGCGTTCGTCACCCGATGCCGCTCGATCAGCCGCAGCGCCTCGACGGCCTCGAACCGCTCCGGCGCCACGATCGCGTGCCCGAACTGCAGCGCCATCATGGCCTGCCCGTACGGCGCCGAGTGGTAGAGCTGCGAGCACACCAGGTGCACCCCGCCGAACGGCAGCCCGAAGTGGCGCCAGCTCTTGCGGACGAGGATCGGGTACAGCTCCTCCGGCGTCAGGTCCAGCAGCCGCCGACGTACCCCTTTGGGTCGTCCCGTCGTCCCGGAAGTGTAGAGCATCATGGACCCGGCCCGCCGGTGCGGCGGCGCGGTGGCGGGCTGCCCGTCGGCGAGCTCGGCGACCGAGCGGGCGTCCGGCGAGACCACCAGCCCGGCCCCGCAGTCGGCCACGATGTAGTCGATCTCCTCGGCGGTGAAATGCCAGTTGACGGGCACGAGGTAGGCGCCGGTCTGGTACGTCGCGAGCATCATGGTGAGGGCGTCGAGCCCGTTCTTCAGCACGGTGACGACGCGGTCGCCGGGGGCGACTCCACGTGCCGTCAGGCCGTTGGAGACCTGGTTCACCCGGGCGAGAAGTTCACCGTAGGTGGCGCCGGTGTCACCGAGGAGCGCGGGACGTTCAGGGTCATGGGCTGCGATCTCGTAAAAACCCCTCATGTTCGCAGACCTTACAGAATTAGATTCTGCAGGGGTATTGGAGGAATTATCCAGCTCTCTTGTGACGTAACCTCATGGCCATGGCGGACGTCGGCGACAAGAGACCTTCATACGATTCACCCACCACTCCGTTCCGCAAGGTCGTCCTGCCTGCCGAGGAGACGGTCCAGATCCCCCGCCCGCCGGCGGCGGGTCCGTCCGTCCCTCTCAGGCCCCCGGCGGGCGGCCCGCCGGTGCAGCAGACCCCTCCCCAGCAGGCGCCTCTCCCGCAGCCTCCTGCCCAGCGAGGCGGTCCCGGCCCGCTCCCCGGCCCGCTGCCGCAGCCTCCGGTGCAGCAGCGGCCGCTGTATCCGCCCCCGTCCCCGCCCCTGCCCCTGCCCAAGCCGCCGAGGCGCGGCATCGGCGACATTCCGATCAAGGTCGTCTATCTCCTCGGTGCGATCCTTGTCACCGTCCTCGCCGTGTTCCTGATCTTCGTGGTCTTCTCCGGTGACGTGCCCACCAACAAGTCGGCCGAGCAGGTGGCCTCCGTCGCCCCCGTGCCGAGCTCCGGCGCCCCTTCGGCGTCGGCCGCCCCGACCCCCACCGAGAGCCCGATCGTGCTGCCGCCGGTGCCGAAGAGCAAGGCGTACCCGACCCTGGCGGGCACCGCGGCCGTGGTCACCGGCATCATCAGCGACAAGAACGCCGGGATCAGCTACCCCAGGCTGGCCACGCCGTGGAAGGCCAAGTCGTTCCCGCCGTTCTCCATCGCGCAGCGCATCGGCAAGGTGGCCGTCCCGCACACGGTGGTCGCCTCGGCCATGTTCCCGGGTGACTCGCCCACGACGAAGCCCTCCAAGGACGCCGACTACCGCGAGCTGGCCACCCAGGCCGCCCGCTGGTCGCTCCGCACGCAGTACCCCGCGGGCGCCACGCTCGCCTGGACCGCCTCCCAGAAGGTCCCGGTCGGCAAGGGCTGGACGCTCGGCTACCAGGTCACCTACACCTTCAACGGCAAGCAGCAGGTCGCCCAGGCCATGGTGACGATCGTCGAGGTGGGCAAGACCAAGCCCGCGATGCTCCTGGCCTCCATCCCCGAGCCGAACAAGAAGCGCTGGGCGGACATCAACACCCTCGTCCAACGGGTTCGACCGCTCTAGGCCAGAAGCATCCTCTAGAATATGGTTCTAGGTATGGGTCGGACCTGGCATGGAGGATGAGCATGGCGATCGGGTTGAGCGAGGAGCACGAGGCGCTCCGTGAGTCGGTGAGCGGCTGGGCCGAGCGGAACATCCCGTCCGAGCTGCTGCGCGCCGGGACGGACGGGCGTCCGTCGTTCTGGGCGGGCCTCGCCGAGCAGGGGCTGCTCGGCCTGCACGTGCCCGAGGAGTACGGCGGCTCCGGCTACGGGCTGCTGGAGACGGCCGTGGCCGTCGAGGCGCTGGCCGAGCGCATGGCCCCGGGTCCCTACCTGCCGACCGTGCTGGCCAGTGCCGTGATCAGCGCCTCCAAGCGCCCCGAGCACCTCGAATCGTTCGCCGACGGCACCCTCACCGGCGCCGTCGCCCTGACCGGCTCGCTGACCGGCACCCGCACCGAGGACGGCTCCCTGGTCGTCTCCGGCACGGCCGACCCCGTGCTCGGCGGCTCGCTGGCCGACGCGCTCGTGCTGCCGGTCGCCACGGACGACGGCGAGGAGTGGATCCTCGTCGACGCCTCCGCCGTCACCGTCACCGAGGTCAAGTCGCTGGACCTGACCAGGCTGGTGGCCAAGGTGGAGCTGTCGGAGCTGGTGGTCCCCGCCGAGGGCATCCTGGGCGGCGTCCAGCGCCCCGACGTGCTGAACCTCGCCGCGATCCTGCTCGGCGCCGAGGCCGCGGGCCTGGCCTCGTGGTGCGTCACCGCCGCCGCCGAATACGCCAAGGTGCGCGTGCAGTTCGGCCGCCCGATCGGCCAGTTCCAGGGCATCAAGCACAAGCTCTCCCGCATGCTGGTCGCGCTGGAGCAGGCCCGTGCGACCGTTTGGGACGCCACCAGGGCCGACGGCAAGGAGCTGGAGTACGCGGCCGCCATCGCGGGCGTGATGGCCCCCGACGCCGCCGTCCAGTGCGCCAAGGACGCCATCCAGACCTTCGGCGGCATCGGCTACACCTTCGAGCACGACGCCCATCTCTACTACCGCCGCGCGCTCACCCTGCGCGCCCTGCTCGGCTCCTCGTCGGAGTGGGCGGCCAAGGTGACCGGGCTGGCCCTGGAGGGCGTCGCCCGCGAGATGCAGATCGACCTGCCCGAGGACGCCGAGGAGCTGCGCGAGTCGATCCGGGCCGAGATCGCGGAGATCGCCCGGCTGGAGGGCAAGGAGCAGAAGCGGGCCCTGGCCGACCGCGGCTTCGTCATGCCGCACCTGGCCCGGCCGTGGGGCCGCGACGCCAAGCCGCTGGAGCAGGTGCTGATCGCCCAGGAGCTCAAGGCCGCCAAGGTCAAGCTGCCCGCGATGATCATCGGCGCGTGGGTGGTGCCGTCCGTCGCCGCGTACGGGACCCGGGAGCAGCAGGAGCGCTTCCTGCCCAGGACGCTCAGCGGCGAGACGATCTGGTGCCAGCTGTTCTCCGAGCCCGGCGCCGGGTCCGACCTGGCCTCGCTGCAGATGAAGGCTGAGCAGGTCGAGGGCGGCTGGAAGCTGACCGGGCAGAAGATCTGGACCTCCGTCGCCCACGTGGCCGAGTGGGGCATCTGCATCGCCCGCAACTCCAGCGAGGGCTCCAAGCACCAGGGCATCACGTACTTCCTGGTGGACATGAAGGCCCCGGGCGTCACGGTCCGGCCGCTGACCGAGATGACCGGCGAGAACCTGTTCAACGAGGTCTTCCTCGACGACGTCTTCGTCCCCGACGACCTGGTCGTGGGCGAGGTCGGCGACGGCTGGAAGGTCGCCCGCAACACGCTCTCGAACGAGCGCGTCTCGCTGTCGTCCGGCTCCGGCGGCACCGGCGCGTCCGTACCCGACCTGCTGGGCCTGATCGGCCGCCTCGGCCGCGAGCTGACGCCGGCCGAGGCGCAGCAGGTGGCCGCGGTGGTCTGCGAGGGCCACTCGATCAACGCGCTGTCGCTGCGGGTCACGCTCAAGCAGCTCGCCGGGGCCGAGCCGGGCGCGGACGCGTCCGTACGCAAGCTGCTGTCCACCTCCCACGCCCAGCACGTCTCCGAGACGGCGGTGGACCTGCTGGGTGCGGCGGCGGTCGTGGGGGCCGACATGAAGCTCGGCGACGCGGGCTACTGGAACCGCGCGGTGCTCGCCACCAGGGCGATGACCATCTACGGCGGCACCACGGAGGTGCAGCTCAACATCATCGGCGAGCGCATGCTGGGCCTGCCCAGGGACCCCGAGCCCGGCAAGTGAGCGTCATCCCCCCACGGGCTGCGGGGGGACGGCGGTGGCGTTCACGGCCGGTCTGGGGATGCCGACCCTGATCTCGCCGACGCAGGTGGACCGGCCGTCCAGGGTGCGCAGGACCAGGTCGGTCCCGCCGCCCTCGACGGCCGCGTACGTCGAGCCCAGGTCCTTGCCCGCGGGCACCCGCGTCTCGGACCCGCCGAGCCGCACGGACAGCGTGGTCTCCACCGGGTTCAGGTAGCCGATCTGGGCCGTCCACGTGCCCTTGGGCAGGGACAGGGGAAGGCGGAAGCGGACCCCCGCGGGGCCTACCCGCGTGCAGGGGGACCGCCCGGGGACGACGGCGCCCTCGATGGACACCGGGCGCAGGCGGCCCTGGTCGTCGAACATGAGCGGGCCGCTGACCGGCCCGTTCAGCCGGCCGGTCCAGGTGACCGGGTGCGTGGCGATGGGGCCGAGCACCTTGGACGTCAGCGCGTACCGGTAGAAGAACGTGGCCACGACCACCTTCGGCGGCACGTACGCGTCCACGATGACGGCGCCGGGCGGCGTGCGCTTGAGCGCCACCCGTGCCGTCTCCACGTAGCTCTTGACGTGCTGCCCGAGGGGCAGGCGGCCGTAGGCCGTCACCGACCAGATCGAGCCCGCCGCGACGGCGGCGGCCAGCGGCACCCACACCAGCCTCAGCCGGGGCGCGGGGCGGAGCCAGGGCCGCTCCTCGTCCCGCAGCGGGATGAACGCCAGGCCGATCACCAGGGCCAGCACCATGGACGTTGAGGAGACGTAGCGCAGCTCGTAGCCGCCCAGGTCGGGGCCGAGCTGCTCGATGCGCCCGATCAGCACCGGCACCACGTCGGCGAGCAGCACGTAGCCGAGCAGGACCAGCCAGGCCAGCCAGGCGCGCCTGCGGTAGCGGATCGACACCGCCACGGCCACGGCCGCCAGCCCGAGCGCGGCCCAGGCCGGCGCGGGCGGCGTGGCGGCGATGGCGTAGTCGTCCCCGATGGGCAGCCACTTCCACGGCCCGCCGAACGCGCCGGGCACCAGCGAGCCCCACAGCAGCGTCCAGGCGAACCTGGCCGCGACCGACAGGCTCGGCAGGCTCGGCTGCACGGTGTCGTCCGTGAGCTGCACGGAGGTGAAGAGCTGCCGGAAGAAGATCACCGCGTAGACCGCGACCACCCCGGCGTACAGCACCCAGGCCGGCCACTGCCGGGGCCGGCGCAGCCACCCCACGCTCAGCGCGAGCGCGAGCACCAGGATGAACGGCGCCTTCACGAAGAAGGCCATGCCGGCCGCCGTCCACGCCGCGGCGGCCAGCGCGTGCCTGAAGCGGCCGGTCCGCGCATAGTGCACGTGCGAGCTCAGCGCCATCGGCAGCGCGATCTGGAACGGCAGCGTCTCGATCAGCACCGCCCACCACGACAGCGACGAGATCGTCATCGGGGTCAGCAGGTAGAACGCGAGCGGCACCAGGATGGCCGGGCGCGGCCCGAACAGCAGCCGCAGCAGCCGCAGCAGCGCCAGCCCCGCGGCGCCGAGCAACGTCATCGCCACGGCG
The DNA here is from genome assembly GCF_044593615.1 of Nonomuraea sp. NPDC051941. Classification (NCBI taxonomy): domain Bacteria; kingdom Bacillati; phylum Actinomycetota; class Actinomycetes; order Streptosporangiales; family Streptosporangiaceae; genus Nonomuraea; species Nonomuraea sp. NPDC051941. The sequence continues at coordinate 107,562 of NZ_JBIUCF010000011.1, read as the reverse complement.
TGGGCCAGCACGTCGTTGTAGACCCCCAGCCGGCCCAGCGCCCACTGGATCGCGAACGGCCCGGGCACGAGGTGGCCGTAGTCCACCCGCATGAGGTAGTCCCAGGTCAGGCCGTGCTCCAGGCCGCGGGCGATGAAGGTGAAGTCGTCCTGCCTGAAGTAGGAGCGCCGTACCAGGTCGAACTTCCAGACCAGCTGGACGGCCACCATGACCAGTCCGGCGGCCAGCACGGCGTCGCCGCGCGTCCACGGGCGACCCTCGGCGCCACGCGTCCGCGGGCGGCTCTCGGCCGTCGTCTCGCTCGTCGTCACCGGTCCCTCTGGCCCCGTCGCTCGCGTGGATCGGTCCCGCGCCGCTCCCCTGCGCGGCGTCGTGTCACCGAGAGAGCACCTGGATCTGCGGAAAGACTAACAATCGGGGGACATGCCGGGAATGTCTGTGGCTGGGTTGTGATGTCATAGCGGGATGCCGCAGACCAGGAGGGCCGGAGCAGCCTGCGCGCTGCTCGGACTCGTCCTGGGCGCTCTCGCACTGGGGCCCGGGCTGGGGTGGGGGTTCGTCCTCGTCCAGGACATGGTGTTCGTGCCGGAGCCGCGTTTCTCGCGCTTCACCTTCGGGCTGGCCGGCGGGGCGCCGCGGGTCGTGCCGAGCGACGCCGTCGTGACCGCGGTGGCCTCGGTGGTTCCCGCGGAGCTGGTGCAGAAGGCGGTCCTGCTGGGGGTGTTCGCGCTGGGCTGCGCGGGGGCGGGGCTGCTGGTCCCGTCGGCCGTGCTGGGGCCCCGGCTGGTCGCGGGAGCGTTCTACGTCTGGAACCCGTACGTCGCCGAGCGGCTGCTGATGGGGCAGTGGGCGCTGCTCCTGGGGTACGCCGGCCTGCCGTGGGTGGTGCGGGCGGCGTGCGCGCGCCGCCGCGTGGCCGTGGCGATGGTGCCGGCTGCGGTGGGCGGGTTCGCCGCGATGGCCGTCACCGCGATCACCGTCATCCCGTCGGCCTGGTACGCCCGGAGCGCGACCGTCGAGCACAGACGCCGGATGGTGGACACCGTGCTGGCGGCGAGCCTCGTCCTGGCGTTCAGCCTGCCCTGGCTGGTGCCCGCGCTGGCCCGGCCGGAGGCGCTGAACGGGGACGGCGTTGGCGTGGACGCGTTCGCCGCCCGGGCGGACGGCCCCTTCGGCGCGGTGGTGAGCCTGCTGTCGCTCGGCGGGATCTGGAACGCCGGCGCGGTGCCCGCCGGGTACGACGCACCGGTCGCCGCCCTGGCCAGGCTCGTGCTGGTGCTCGCCGGGATCGCGGCGGTGGCGCGCGCCCGGGACCTGCCCGGCCGGGCGGGGCTCGCCGTGGCGTCGGCCGCCGGGTTCGCGATCGCCTGCCTCGGCGTCACCGCCGCCGGCCGGGCGGTGCTCAGGTGGCTGGTGGAGCTGTGGGGCGGGTTCGGGGTGCTGCGTGACGCGCAGCAGTTCCTGGCGCCGCTCGCGCTGCTGGCCGCCGTGGGGCTCGGCCTGCTCGCCGCGCGGGCCGCCGCCGAGGGCGGGCGCCTGGTGCCGTACGGGGTGTCGCTCCTGGTGCTGGCGCCGGTGGCGGTGCTGCCGACGCTGGCCTGGGGGGCGTTCGGCCGGCTGGAGGCGGTGGAGTATCCGCGCGGCTGGTACGAGGCCAGGGCGGCGATCCTGGCGGACGGGGCGCCGGGGGACGTCCTGGTGCTACCGTTCGAGTCTTATCGCCGGTTCCCCTGGAACGGCGGGCGGGCGGTGCTCGACCCGGCCCAGCGCTTCTTCGCCGCGCCGGGGCGCGACGTGGTGGCCGACGACTCGGTGCGGGTGGGCAGCATGGTCGTCGCGGCCGAGGACCGCCGGGTGCGCGAGGTGGAACGCGTACTAGATGGATCTTCGCCAGACCTGGCCGCAGCGGGCTTCCGGTACGTCGTGGTGGACGCGGGGACGGCCGAGGAGCGTGCCGGGTTCGTCCGGTGGACCGAGGGGGCCACCCTGGTCGTCGATCGGCCTGAGCTGCGGTTGTACAGAATTCAAGCGCCTGCCGGGAACGATCATCCTACTTGATCGGCGACTTTGTGAAAATTCAGTCTGGCTACTAGCGAGTAAGGAGAATTGGTTCTAAGTTGGGTGCGCCCGGGTCATTGCCGCCTCAAAGGAGGAATTCCCGGTGATAAAGATCCTCTTAGCAGCGATCATTGGCGTCGCCCTGGCCGCACTGGTGGCGACCGTCACGACCGTGTCACTCACCGGTGCCACGGCGACACCGGTCAACCGTCCGCTCTACAACTACGGCGACCGGTAACACGGGCCATGCCGCCCTCCCGTCAAGGGAACGAGAGGACGAGCCGACCGACACTGCTTGAGATCATCGTTCCCGCGTACAACGAGGAACGGCGACTTCCTGGGGGGCTCCTGCAGCTGTGCGCGAAGCTTGCCCGCCTTCCGTTCCCGACAGCCGTCATCGTCGTGGACAACGCCAGCACCGACCGCACCGCGGAGATCGTCAGTACCTGGCCGCAGGAGCCGGTCCCCGTACGCCTCGCGCAGTGCCCCACGCCCGGCAAGGGCGCGGCGGTGCGCGCCGGGCTGCTGGAGACCACTGCGCCCTTCGTCGGCTTCTGTGACGCCGACATGGCCACCGACCTGCGGGCCGTCGAGCGCGCCTTCGGGCTGCTGCTCTCCGGCGAACGCATCGTCATCGGCTCGCGCGCGCATCCCCTGGCCGAGGTGGAGCACCGGCACAGCCCGATCCGGGAGCTGGGCGCGTTCGGATTCCGAGCGCTGGCCAGAGTGCTGGTGCCCGGGGTGAGCGACACGCAGTGCGGGTTCAAGTTCTTCGACGGGCTGCTCGCCCGCGAGATGGCGGCCCGGCTGCGGACCGACGGCTTCGCCTTCGACGTCGAGCTGCTCGCGCGCTGCGTCGCGGACGGCGCCTCGGTCCTGGAGATCCCGGTGACGTGGCATGACATGCCGGGCTCGCGGTTCTCCCCGGCCCGGCACAGCCTGGGCATAGTGCTGGAGCTCTGCCGGATCTGGGCGCGGCTGCGCGCGGAGTCGCGCGGCGCGCTCAGGGTGAAGCAACCGCTGGACTCCCTCGGATATCCGTGAACATCGCCATCGTCAACTGGCGCGACCCGTGGCATCCGGCCGCGGGGGGCGCCGAGGTCTACGCATGGGAGCTGGCCCGGCGCTTCGCGGCCGACGGGGACCGGGTGTGGTTCGTCACGGCCCGCGCTCCCGGGCAGGCCCGCGAGGAGACCGTCGAAGGGGTGCGGCTGGTCCGCATGGGCGGGCCGTTCACGGTCTACCCCCTGGTGCTGCTCTGGATGTCGGTCCGGCGCAACCGCTTCGACGTGGTCCTCGACTGCCAGAACGGCATCCCGTTCTTCACGCCGCTGGTCGTGGGGCGGCGTACCAGGGTGTTGTGCGTGGTGCACCACGTGCACGACCGGCAGTTCGACGTGCACCTGCCGTGGTGGCTGGCCGCGCTCGGCCGGTTCCTGGAGGGGCCGGTGTCGCGGTGGGCGTACCGGGGGCGCGAGTGCGTGGCCGTCTCGCCGTCGACCGTGCGCGCCATGCGGGAGCGGCTCGGCTGGCGCGGGCCCATCCACCTGGTCCCGAACGGGGTGCCCGGCCGGCTGCGGGCGCCGCGCGCGGGCGCCGCGCGGAGCCGGCGGCCGCGGCTCGTGTGCGTCGGCAGGCTCGTCGCGCACAAGCGGGTGGAGCTGCTGCTGGAGGCCGTGCCCGAGCTCAGGAAGCGCTGGCCGGACCTGGTCGTGGACGTCGTCGGCAGGGGACCTGAGGAGGCGCGGCTGCGCGCCGCGGCTCCCGAGGGCGTCGTCCTGCACGGCTATCTGACCGAGGAGGAGAAGGAGCGGCTGGTGTCCGCAGCCTGGCTGCAGGTCAACACCTCTCAAGGCGAGGGATGGGGGCTGTGCGTGCTGGAGGCGGCCGCGTTGGGGGTGCCGACGGTGGCGTACGACGTGGACGGGCTGCGGGACGCGGTGCGGCCCGGCGAGACCGGCTGGCTGCTGCCCGAGGGCGGGGACCTGGCCAAGGGCATCACCGCGGCCCTCGACGAGCTCACAGTGGCCTCCGACACCTATAGCGCGAAATGTCGGGAATGGGCGGCTCAGTTCTCCTGGGACCGCAGCGCCGAGCGGCTCTCCGCCCTCGTCCGCCGTCCCCCCGGCGCCCCCGCCACCCCTGTCGTCCTTGAGTGGGAGGAACGGTGACCGAGCGGGCCAGGCATCGGCTCTGGCTGGCGATCTGCTGCCTCGGCTTCGCCGTGCTGTCGTTCACCACCAAGCCCGGCAGCATCATCTCCGACACCAAGCTCGACCTCGCGCTCAACCCGATCGGCTGGCTGGAGCGCGTCGCCCACCTGTGGGACCTCCAGCACTTCGGGCAGCTCCAGAACCAGGCCGCCGGCTACGTGTTCCCGATGGGGCCGTTCTTCGCGCTCGGCGAGCTGGCCGGGCTGGATGCCTGGGTGACCCAGCGGCTCTGGCTGACGGCGCTGCTCTGCCTGGCGTTCCTGGGCGTGGAGCGGCTGGCCAGGCAGCTCGGCGTCGGCGGGCCCGGCACCGCGATCGCCGCCGCGCTGGCGTACGCGCTGGCACCGCGCACCCTGTCGATCCTCGGCGAGATCTCGATCGAGTGGCTGCCCGCGGCGATGCTGCCGTGGATCCTGATCCCGCTGCTCACCGCCGCGGAGACGGGCCAGCGCGCCCGCGGCGCGATCAGGTCCGGGCTGGCCGTGGCGCTGTGCGGCGGCGTGAACGCGGTGGCGGTGCTGGCCGTGCTGGTCGCCCCCGTCGTCTACATCCTCACCCGGCCGCGCCCGGTGCCCCGCTGGCGGCTGCTCGCCTGGTGGACCGGCACCGTGTCGGTGGCCACGCTGTTCTGGTGGCTGCCGCTGCTCCTGGTGGGCCGCTACGCGTTCTCCTTCCTGCCGTACACCGAGACCGCCTCCACCACCACGCAGGTCACCTCGCTGACGAACGTGCTGCGCGGGGCCTCCGACTGGGTGCGCTACCTGACCGTCAACGGCGTCGCCACGCAGCCGCCCGGGTACGAGATCGCCACCGCGGCCGCCATGGTCCTGGTCACGGGCCTGCTCGCCGCGCTCGGCCTGGCCGGGCTGGCCCGGCGCGACCTGCCCGCCAAGGGGTTCGTCGTCACCCTGTTCCTGATCGGCACGGCGGCGCTGGTCGCCGGGCACATGAGCGCGCTGGAGCCGGTCGTCGCCGAGCCCGTGCGCTGGCTGCTCGACGGGCCGCTCGCGCCGCTGCGCAACCTGCGCAAGTTCGACCCCCTCGTCCGGCTGCCGCTGGCGCTCGGCCTGGCCCACCTGCTGGCCCACGTGACGGCCCGGGCGCGGCTGCCGATCCGGTCGGTGGCCGTGGCGACGCTCGCCGCGCTGGTGCTGCCGGTCTTCAACCAGGGCCTGGCCCCGCCCGGCGAGTTCAAGGAGGTGCCGCTCTACTGGCGGCAGGCCGCGACGTGGCTCAACCAGAACGCCGGTGACGACGGGGTGCTCGTCGTGCCCGGTTCCAAGTTCGGCGAGTACCTGTGGGGCCGGCCCATGGACGACCCCCTGCAGCCGCTGTCCGCCGTCCGCTGGACCGCCCGGCAGGTCACGGCGGCCGGCTCCGTGGGCATGACCAGGCTGCTCGACGTCATCGACCAGCGGCTGACCGCGGGCCACGGCTCGGCGGGGCTGACCGAGGTGCTGCGCAGGATGGGCGTGCACTACCTGCTCGTCAGGAACGACCTGATGCGGGCCAACCTGCAGGGAGCCTGGCCGTCACGCGTCTACGAGGCGCTGCGCGAGTCGCCCGGCATCACCAAGGTCACCTCGTTCGGCGGCGAGGTGGGCGACACCGGCACCGACGACGCCATCGAGTCGGTGGACTGGCCCTTCCCGGCGCTGGAGCTGTACAAGGTGTCGGAGAGCACCGACATGGTCAGCGTGGAGCCCGCCGCGGACGCGCTGGAGGTGCGCGGCGGTCCGGACTCGCTGCTCACGATGGGTGACCTCGGCCTGCTCGGCGAGGGCCCGGCGCTGGTGAACGGCGACGGGGCCGACTCCGGCCTGCCCACCGTGGTCAGCGACGGGCTGCGGCTGCGCGAGCGGCAGTTCGGCGAGATCAGGTCCAACTGGTCACCCACCCTGACGGCGGACCGGCGCGACGACTTCACCGGCGTCAAGGAGCTCGACCTGCTGGAGGACGGCTGGCTGGAGGAGACGGCCACCGCCGAGTACGACGGCATCGCCGACGTCACGGCCTCCTCCTCGGTCGCCGACGCCGACGCCGTGCCCGGCCTCAGCACCCCCGGCCGCGGCCCCTGGGCCGCGCTGGACGGCGATCTGGACACCGGCTGGGAGAGCGGCGGCTGGAAGCGGCCGGAGAACGAATGGCTCCGGATCGACCTCCGCCAGCCCCGGGAGATCCCCCGGCTGCGGGTGACCTTCACCAACAACCTGCTGATCAGCCAGTCGGTCAGGAAGGTGGCCGTGGAGACCGAGAGCGGCCGGCTGGTGCAGGACGTGGCCAAGACCAACGACGCTCAAACGCTCCGCGTCCCCGCCGGGCCGACGGGCTGGGTGCGGATCAGGGTGCTGGGCACGTACAACGCGGAGTGGAGCTTCGTGCAGCGGGTCGGCATCACCGAGGTCGCGATCCCCGGGGTCCTGCCCGGCCGCACCATCAGGATGCCAGGCCGGGACGGGGACGTCTTCGTCATGGACCGCGGGCTGGACGAGCGGCCGCGCTGCATGCGCAACTGGGCCCGCTGGGTGTGCAACCCGCTGCTGGTCAGGTCGGGGGAGGAGGGCGCCGGGTTCGACCGGACGTTCACCTCGGACTCCGGCCGGAAGACCACCCTGCGGGGCTCGGCGGTGCTGCGGGACGTCGCGCTTGTCGACCGGTTCACCCGGTTGAGCGGCGACCTGACCACGGTGACCGGTTCGTCCGCGATGAGCAAGGACGCGGTGGTCGCGCCGAGGTCGGCGTTCGACGCCGACTCCGCCACCACGTGGGTGCCCTCGCCGGAGGACGCCGAGCCGACGCTCACGCTGGGCTGGAAGGGCCGGCGGACCGTCTCGCAGATCCAGGTCGCCCGCCCCGGCGGCGACCGGCAGGCGCTCGACGTGGTCGTGACCGGCGCCAAGGGCGAGGTCCGCGGCGGCCGGGTGGACGCCGGCGGGACGCTGCGGTTCAAGCCGCTCACCACGACGCGGCTGAAGCTGCGCTTCTACCCGGCCTCGCGCCGGCTCCAGGTCACCGAGCTGGTGATCCCCGGCCTCAGCCCGGCGAGCCGGCCAGCCGGGCCGGAGTTCCGGCTGGCCTGCGGGCTGGGCCCGACCCTCCAGGTGAACGGCGCGGCCGTGAAGACCAAGGTCACCGGCGTCTATGCCGACCTGCTGGAGGGGCGGCCCGTGCAGATCACCGCGTGCGGCCAGGTCACGCTGCGGGCGGGGGACAACCGGGTGCGGGCGGCCGGCTGGGAGCCGTTCGCGGTGGAGAACCTCGCGATCGGCGCGTTCCCGCCCGGGCGCAAGGCCGTGGAGAGCTCCGCCGTCCGCGGCGCCTGGTCCTCCGTCGAGCGCGAGGTACGGGTGAGCGCGCCGGAGGACTCCTTCCTCGTGGTCAACGAGAACTTCAACGCCGGCTGGCGGGCCGAGCTGGACGGCCGGCAACTGCGCCCGATCCGGATCGACGGGTGGAAGCAGGGCTGGCAGCTGCCCGCGGGCACCGCGGGGACGGTGCGGCTGACGTACGAGCCCGACCAGCCCTACCGGCTCGCGCTCGGGCTGGGCCTGGCCGGGATCGCGCTGCTCGCGCTCCTCTCCCTGGTGATGCACGGACCCCGCCCCGAGCACGTCAAGGAGACCGCCGCCGCGGCGGAGTCGCGGCTGTCGCGCTGGCGCGTGCCCTACGTCGTGGTGCTGGGCCTGGCGTTCGGCGGCTGGGTGGCGAACTGGCCCGGCATGCTCGTGGCGCTCGCCGCCGTCGTGGCCACCCTCTGGCTGCGGGTACGCCGGCCGCACACGCACTGGGCGACGGCGGGCCTGTTCGGCGCGGCGACGGTGGCGCTGGCCGCCGGGGTGTTCCTGCGCAACCGGGGCGTCGACGTCGATCCGCTGCTCGACCAGGTGCCGCAGCTCCTGTCGTGCGCGGCGGTGGGGTCGCTGTTCGGCCAGCTCGTCACGGCGCCGGAGCCGACACCGGAGCCTGAGGTTCCGGCCGAGCAGGAGGTGCTGACCGCCACCGGCGGCTGAGCCGCAGCGCGTTCTCCTCGACGAGGTGGTAGCTCACGGCGCTCACCAGCAGCGAGCCGACGAGCGTGGGCACCGCCACGCCCACGAAGTCGCCGCTGAACACCGGGCGGCCGGTGAGCTTGTAGAAGAGCGTGATCACCGGCGCGTGCCACAGGAAGAAGCTGTACGAGATGCGCCCCAGATAGGCGGTCACCGGGTTGCCCAGCACCCGGTGCGGCAGCGTGTCGCGCCGGGAGGCCAGCGCGAACGGGGCCACCAGCAGCACCGCCACCGCCGTCTCCAGGACCATCCGCCACAGCGACTGCGACAGGCTGGGCAGCGTGAGGGTGCGCGGCCCGGCCAGCTCCGTGCTCAGCACCGCGAACGCCAGCAGCGCCAGCACCAGGAGCTGCGGCGCCAGCGCGTCCACCACCTCGCGCCGCTTGATCCACACCGACAGCACGGCCATCGCCATGCCGGCGGCGAAGAAGATCAGGTGGTTCGGCAGCCACAGCGCCAGCTCCGGCTGGTCGAGCACGTGCGAGACGACCACGCCGGCCAGCGAGATCACCGGGAGCACCGCGATGCCGCCGAGCAGCCGGAGAGGCCGGTTGCCGCCGCGCGCCCACCGGTGCAGGAGCCAGGCGAGCACCGGCAGGACCAGGTAGAAGGCCATCTCGATGGGCATCGTCCACATCTGGTAGAGCCCGTCGGGAGCCCGCCCCTGCTCGAAGTAGTTCTGCAGCAGGAACAGCCACTTGAGCCAGCCCGTCCAGTCGAGCTGCCCCCAGGCCCAGAGCGCCGCCGCGGTGACCAGCCAGTAGGCGGGCAGCACGCGCATCGCCCGCCGCCACAGGTAGCGGCCCACCCGCGGCGACGGCGCGTCCTCCAGCACGGCACGGGCCCACGGCCGGTAGAGCAGCAGCCCGGACAGCAGGAAGAAGATCGGCACGGCGATGCCGAGCCGGGACGTCATCCAGGCGAACATGCCCTCCTGGTAGATCATCCCGGTGTTGCCGCCCACGTGCAGGACCCAGACGCCGAGCGCGGCCAGGGCCCGGATGCCGTCGAGCGCGGCGTCCCGCCCGGTGGCGGGGCCCTCCGCGGCGGCCGTCACCCGAGTTTCCTGAGCACCAGGACGAGGTTCCACGTGACGAACTCCCGGACGACGGGGACCTTGACCAGCGGACGGCACCACCACGGCAGGTAGCGCGGGAAGGCGTCGACCAGCTCGACGTCCCGCGCGGACCGCGCCCAGCGCAGGCCGTGCGCGACGGAGACGGGGAAGAGCGAGCGCCCGTAGCGGTTCTTGGGCTGCCTGCCGTGCACCCGCGCGTACCGGCGGGCGGCGTGCTCGCCGCCCAGATAGTGCCAGGGCGAGGTCTCGTGCCCGCCCCACGGGGAGAGCCAGTTCGTGTACGCGAGGAAGATCACCCCGCCCTCGCGGGTGACCCGGGCCATCTCGGCCGCCATCCGCCACGGGTCCGGAACGTGCTCCAGCACGTTGGACGAGAAGCACACGTCGACCGACCCGTCGGCGAGCGGCAGCTCCAGGGCGCTGCCCAGCACGCCGGAGCCCGGTGCGCCCTGGCCGGCCAGCTCTCCCGCGTCGACGTCCACGCACACGCACCGGGCGCCGGCCCGCCTGAAGGCGTCGGCGAAGTATCCGGGGCCGCCGCCCACGTCGAGCACGGTGGCGCCGGCCAGGGACACGCGGTCCGCGAGCTGGGCGGCGGTGTCGGTGGCGAGGGTGGTGTAGTACGCGTCCGGCTTGGCCTGCTCTGTCCTGAACGCGCGGAACAGCCGGATGGACCTGGCCAGATCGGCACGCATGCCCACGACTCCGTCCCGTCGAGAAGACACCCAGAATAGAACGCGTTCCGATGCCTGGGTACAGGCAATCGCCGGGGGCGTCAAGAGAGCGGTCGTCGGACAGGGTATGTTCGGTGCACCGACGGTCCTTCGTAGAACATGTTCCGATTTGTTACTCGGATGTGGCTGTGAAGACGTCTCGCCGGATGCTACTTTCCAGTAACGATCATGTTACGTACATCACACGCGCGACTTGAAGTCCGGGGGGCGGGGCGCTGAGTATGTAACCGGTTCTCGCACCTTCGACGCCAGGAGGATCTTGAATGCAGCGCACACCTGTACTCGTTCTCGTCGCCGTTGGTGCGTTTCTGGTGGTCCTCGCAGGAATGGTGAAATTCTGGGCGGCGGACCGGGTCATCTCCGCGCCGGCGGGCCAGTACAGCACCGTCGAGCTCGAGGCCCCGTCGTCCCAGTACTTCTCCGTCGCCGACGGGAAGGTGCTGACCGCGAACCTCAAGATGCTGGTCACCACCCGCGGCGACGTCTCGCAGGCCACCGACTCCCGCGTCGTCTGGGACGAGTTCACCGTGGTGGACGACGTCACCAACAACAAGCCGCAGATCAACATCTCCGAACGGCGCAGCGCCTTCGACCGGCACACCGGCGTGGGCGTCAACTGCTGCGGGGTGAGCGTCAACAAGGAGCCCGTGACCCTGGAGGGGCAGATCTACCTGTTCCCCTTCGGCGTGGAGAAGAAGACCTACAAGTACTTCAACCAGACGGCCAAGCACGCCTTCGACGCGACGTTCGTCAGCGAGGACACCGTGGACGGGCTGCCCGTCTACAAGTTCCAGCTGAAGGTGCCGCCGACCAAGATCGCGACGTTGAGCGCCCCCGCCTCGATGATGGGGATGACGGGGACCGGTGACGTCCAGGTCGACCGCTGGTACGAAGGCGTGGACACGTACTGGGTGGAGCCCACCAGCGGCGCGCCGGTCAAGCAGGAAGTGAGCAGGAACGAGACGCTCAAGAGCCAGGACGGGGTCGAGCGGGCCAAGGCCCTGGTCGCCACCGCCTCCTTCACTCCGAAGACCATCTCCAACCTGGTGGCCACGGCCAGGGACGCCAAGAACCAGATCACCCTGGTGAAGACCACGATCCCCATCGCGCTGCTGGCGTCGGGCCTGCTCGCGTTCGGCGCCGCGCTGGTGGTCGCCCGCCGCCGCACGCCGCGCGCCGTCGTCAAGGAGCCGGTCGACGCGTAACTGCTGGAACAGGTTGCAGTTCGGCCCGGCTTGCGCGAGCAGCCGGGCCGAACTCGTGACTAGAGCAAAGGTTCTAGGGTAGAACGCGTTGCAGTTCGCTGGTTTCGCGGCTTATGGTCGGCTCATGCGGACACGTGTCACGGACATGTTCGGAATCGAGCTCCCGATCTTCGCCTTCAGCCACTGCAGGGACGTGGTCGCGGCCGTGAGCCGCGCCGGCGGCATGGGTGTGCTCGGTGCGCTCTACTTCACCCCAGAGGAGCTCGAGACCGAGCTCAAGTGGATCGACGACCACGTGGACGGCAAGCCGTACGGCGTGGACGTCGTCATGCCCGCCTCCTACGAGGGCGCCGACTTCGCGCCCGAGGAGCTGGTGGGCCGCCTGCAGTCGATGATCCCCGACGGCCACCGGGGGTTCGTCGAGAACCTCCTGGCCAAGCACGGGGTCCCGCCGCTGTCGTCGGACGCCGACCCCGGCAAGGTGCTGCTCGGCTGGACGGACGCCACCGCGCGCCCCCAGGTCGAGGTCGCCCTGCGGCACCCCATCGCGCTGCTGGCCAACGCGCTCGGCCCGCCTCCCGCTGACGTGGTGGACCTCGCCCACGAGCACGGGGTCAAGGTCGCCGCCCTGGCCTCCACGCCCCGGCACGCGCTCAAGCAGGTGGAGGTCGGCGTGGACGTCGTGGTCGCCCAGGGCACCGAGGCCGGCGGCCACACGGGCGAGATCTCCACCATGGTGCTGATCCCGCAGGTGGTGGACGCGGTGGACGTGCCCGTCCTGGCCGCCGGCGGCATCGGCAACGGCCGCCAGATGGCGGCGGGGATGGCGCTGGGCGCCGAGGGCGTCTGGACCGGCTCGCTCTGGCTCACGGTCGAGGAGGCCGACACCCCGGAGATGGCCAAACGCCGCATCCTGGAGGCCACCTCCCGCGACACCGTCCGCTCGCGCAGCTGGACCGGCAAGCCCGCGCGGCTGCTCAAGAACGCCTGGACGGAGGCGTGGGAGTCGGAGGAGTCGCCCGGCACGCTGCCGATGCCCCTGCAGTTCATGCTGGTGTCGGACGCCCTGCGGCGCATCGGCCGCTCCGACGTGTCGGACCTGGCCACCTTCCCGGCCGGCCAGGTCATCGGCATCACCAACCAGGTCCGCTCGACCAAGGACGTCATGTTCGGCCTGGTGGAGGAGTACGGTGAGGCGCTCGAACGCCTGGAGCGCCTCACCGGCGACTAGCGCGCGTGGTAGGTCGGGGGGCGCTTCTCGCGGAAGGCCCTGGTGCCTTCCTTGGCGTCCTCCGACCCGATCACCGGCCAGCCGATCTCGTCCGACACCTTCAGCGCCTCCGGCTCCGGCATGCCCAGGGTGTCCCGGTACGTACGCAGGATCGCCTGCACGGAGAGCGGCCCCGAGGAGGCGACGTCCTCGGCCAGCTCCCGGGCCGAGGCCAGCGCCTGGCCGTCGGGCACCACGCGGTTGACCAGCCCCATGGACAGCGCCTCCGCCGCCGTGATCGGGCGGCCGGTCAGGAGGAGGTCCATGGCGTGGCAGTACGGGATCTGCCGGGGCAGGCGTACGGCGCTGCCGCCCATGGGGAAGAGCGCCCGCTTGGCCTCGAACAGCCCCAGCGTGGACGACTCCGCCACCACCCGCAGGTCCGTCCCCACCAGCAGTTCCGTGCCGCCCGCCACCGCGTAGCCCTCGACCGCGCTGATGATCGGCTTGGTGGGCAGCTCCTCCCTGAGCAGGCCCTTCCAGTGGAAGTTGGGGATCTGCGCGGCCCTGGCCTGGACCTCCGGGTCCGTGGACGGCTGCCCCATGGCCTTGAGGTCGGCCCCCGCGCAGAACGTGCCCTCGGCGCCCGTCAGGATCGCCACCCGGATCCCGGCCTCGGCCGACGCGTACGCCCATGCCGAGGCCAGGCCGATCAGCATGTCCGACGAGAGCGCGTTGCGCGCCTCCGGCCGGTTCATGGTGACGATCAGGACATGGCCGTCTCGTTCGATCCGGCAGTGGGGGGTGCTGATCGGCAGGAGCTCCACGTACGCCTCCGAAGTGTCTAATCAAGCGCTTGCTACGAACTTCGGCCCCAGGATACGCTCCCAGCAGCAAACGAGAACAGGTTCCTGTTTTGCTCGCGCCACGACTCCTGGGAGTTCAGATGGGCACGCTCGGTTTCTGGAGGCTCGCGCAGGCGGATCCCGAGTGGATCGCGGCCGTGGACCCCGACGGCACGGAGCATCGCGCGGGCGATCTGCTCGCCCGGGCCAACCGCCTCGTCCACGGCTTACGCGGGCTCGGGCTCCAGCCCGGCGACGGCATCTGCGGCCTGGTGCCGAACGGTGCCGACGGGCTCGTGCTCTATCTCGCCGCCATGCAGGCCGGCTGGTACTACACCCCGGTCAACTGGCATCTGACCGGCCCCGAGATCGCGTACATCGTCTCCGACAGCGAGGCCAAGGCGTTCTTCGTGCACCCCCGCTACATCGAGGAGGGCGCCAGGGCGGCCGAGGCGATCGAGCCGCACCGCCGCTTCCTCGTCGGGGAGGACAAGATCGATGGCTTCCGCCAGGTGAGCGAGCTGACCGACGGTCAGCCGGACACCGCGCCCGAGGGCCGCACCGCGGGCGCCACCATGCACTACACCTCGGGCACGACCGGCAAGCCCAAAGGGGTCAAGCGCCGGCTGAACGGCCTCGATCCGGACGACTCCGCTGAGCTCATGACGTTCCTGCTCGGACTGTTCGGCATCACCCCAGGCCGACCCAACGCCCACCTGGTCACCTCCCCGAACTACCACACCGCGGTCACCCAGTTCGGCGGCACCGCGCTGCACATGGGACACACCCTCGTCTACATGGACAAGTGGGACGCCGAAGAGCTGCTCCGGCTCTGCGAGCGCCATGGCGTCACGAACTCCCACCTCGTCCCGACCCACTTCAAGCGGCTGCTCGCGCTGCCGGAGGAGACCCGGACCAGGTACGACCTGTCCTCGCTCAAGTGGATGATCCACGCCGCCGCCCCCTGTCCGGTCCCGGTCAAGTGGGCGATGCTCGAGTGGTGGGGCGACTGCGTGTACGAGTACTACGCGGCCACCGAGGGCGGCGGCACCCTGGCCACGCCCGAGGACTGGAAGGCGCATCCGGGCACGGTCGGCAACGCCTGGCCCATCAGCGAGCTGCTGATCGCCGACGATCAGGGCGAATCCGTGCCGACCGGCACAGCCGGGACGATCTACATGAAGATGATGGGCGTCCCGTTCGAGTACAAGGGCGACCCCGCCAAGACCGCCGCGAACCGGCTCAAGGAGTACTTCACCGTCGGGGACATCGGATACCTGGACGAGGACGGCTTCCTCTTCCTCTGCGACCGCAAGGCCGACATGATCATCTCCGGCGGGGCGAACATCTACCCCGCCGAGATCGAGAACGAGCTCATGATCCACCCGAAGGTGGCGGACGTGGCCGTGTTCGGCATCCCGGACGAGGAGTGGGGCGAGCAGATCAAGGCCGTGGTCGAGCCCGCGCCGGGCGTCGAGCCCGGCCCCGAGCTGGCCCGCGAGCTGCTGGCCTCGCTGGAGGGCCGCCTGTCCAGGATGAAGTGGCCCAAGAGCGTCGACTTCATCGCCGAGATGCCCCGAGAGCCCAACGGCAAGCTGCTCAAACGCAAGCTCCGCGCCCCGTACTGGGAGGGACGAGACCGTGCCATCTGATCCGCTGGTCGCCCAGCACGTCCTGGAGTTCCCGGGCGGCTACACGAGAACCACAGGCCCCGTGATCGGCCGGTTCCTGAGCGAGTTGCGCGGCCGGCGCATCGTCGGGGTGCGGACGAACGAGGGCAAGGTGCTCGTGCCGCCCCTGGAGTACGACCCCGCGACCGGCGAGCCGGTGACCGCCGAGTACGTCGAGGTCGGTCCGGCCGGCACGGTCACCACCTGGGCGTGGGTGGACGAGCCGCTCGAAGGCCACCCGCTCGACCGCCCCTTCGCCTGGGCGCTGATCAAGCTGGACGGCGCCGACACCGCGCTGCTCCACGCCGTGGACGCGGGCAACGCCAAGGCGCTGGCCGTGGGCGCGCGCGTCTGGCCGGTCTGGAGCGACCGGCCCACCGGCCACATCCGCGACATCTCCCATTTCGCCCCCGAGGTCACGAAGATCGTCTCCAACGTGCGCGCCGAATACCGCCTCCAGGCGGGCGGCGCGCTCCGCGTCTTCCTGGAGGGCGTCCGGCGCGGCGTCTTCCTCGGCGGGCGCTGCGAGACCTGCGACAAGGTGTACGTGCCCTACCGCCAGTCCTGCCCCGAATGCGGAAGCGGCATCGCGGAGACGCTCGAAGTGCCCGACACCGGCACGATCACCACGTTCGCCATCAACAACCTGCCCGATCCCCGGGCCCCGCAGGTGCCGTTCGTGTCGGCGTACATCCTGCTCGACAACGCCGATATCCCCATGATCGCGCTCATCGGGGACGTACCCGCTCACGAGGTGCGCCAGGGCATGCGGGTCAGGGCGGTCTGGGTGCCGGAGAGCGAGCGTACGGCGTCAATGTCGAACATCCGCTGGTTCGCCCCCACCGGCGAGCCCGACGTGGAGCTGTCATGAGAGATGTCGCGATCGTCGCGTTCGCCCAGACCCGGCATACCGACCACGACGCCGGGCAGACCGAGCCCGAGCTGATCCTGCCCGTGATCGACGAGGTCAAGGAGCGCACCGGGCTCAAGAGGTTCGGCTTCACCTGCTCCGGCAGCTGCGACTACCTCGCGGGTGCCCCGTTCTCGTTCGTGTCGGCCCTCGACGCGCTGGGCGCCTGGCCGCCCATCTCGGAGAGCCACGTGGAGATGGACGGCGCCTGGGCCCTGTACGAGGCGTGGGTCCGGCTCCAGCACGGCGACATCGACTCGGCCCTGGTCTACGGGTTCGGCAAGTCGTCGCTCGGCGACCTGAACACGATCATGACGATCCAGCTCGACCCCTACTACCTGGCGCCGCTCGGCCTCGACCTGCTCTCCTACGCCGCGCTCCAGGCCGGCGCGGTCGGCGCGGACCGCAAGGAGCTCGACGAGATCGTCCGCAGGAGCCGGGCGGACGGGCGGGCCAACCCGTACGCGCTCGACCTGCCCGATCCGGACGGTGAGGACTTCGCGGTGCAACCGCTCAAGAAGACGGACGTGCCGCCCATCACGGACGGCGCGGCGGCGATCGTGCTCGCGGCCGGTGACCTGGCCGGGGAGCTGTGCCCGAACCCGGCCTACATCAGGGGCATCGCCCACCGCATCGAGCCCCACTACCTGGGCATGCGCGATCTCTCCGCGTCGGCCTCCGCGGCCGACGCCGCACGGGCGGCCGGGGTCGGCAAGGGGCCTGTCGAGGTGGCCGAGCTGCACGCCCAGTTCCCGCACGAGGAGATCATCCTGCGCCGCGCGCTGGAGCTGCCCGGCGAAACGGTGATCAACCCGTCCGGCGGCCCGCTGGCCGCCAACCCCGTCATGGCCACGGGCCTCATCCGCATCGGCGAGGCCGCGCGGCGCATCCTCGACGGCGACGCGAGCCGCACCGTCGGGCACGCCGCGGGCGGGCCCTGCCTGCAGCACAACCTCGTCACCGTATTGGAGGCGTGACATGGGCAACCGCTGTGCGGTCATCGGCGTCGGGCAGACGCACTACACGACCAAGCGCAGGGACGTGTCGATCGCCGGGCTGGTGCGCGAGGCGGCGCTGCGGGCGCTGGAGGACGCCGGGCTGTCGTTCAAGGACATCGACGCCGTGGTCATCGGCAAGGCGCCGGACCTGTTCGAGGGCGTGATGATGCCGGAGTCGTACCTGGCGGACGCCCTCGGCGCGGCGGGCAAGCCGATGATGCGGGTGCACACGGCGGGCAGCGTGGGCGGCTCCACGGCGCTGGTCGGCGCCAGCCTCGTCCAGGGCGGCGTGCACGACCGGGTGCTGGTGGTGGCCTTCGAGAAGCAGTCGGAGTCGAACGCCACCTGGGCGCTGTCCACGCACCTGCCGTTCAACGCGTCGCTGGTCGTGGGGGCGGGCGGCTACTTCGCGCCGCACATCCGCGAGTACATGCGCAGATCGGGCGCGCCCGATCACATCGGGACGCTGGTGGCGGTCAAGGACCGGCTCAACGCGCTCAAGAACCCGTACGCGCACCTCAAGATCCCCGGCATCGACCAGAAGATGGTCGAGTCCACGCCGATGTTGTGGGAGCCGATCCGCTACCTGGAGACCTGCCCGTCCAGCGACGGCGCCTGCGCGATGGTGCTGTCGTCCGAGTCGAAGGTCACCGGCACCCCGGCCTGGGTGCACGGCGCCGCCATGCGCTCCGAGCCGATCTTCCGCGCCGGGCGCGACACGGTCAGCCCGCAGGCGGGCAAGGACTGCGCGGCCGACGTCTACCGCCAGGCCGGCATCACCGACCCGCGGCGGCAGATCGACGTGGCCGAGACGTACGTGCCGTTCTCCTGGTACGAGCCGATGTGGCTGGAGAACCTGGGGTTCGCGGCGGACGGGGAGGGGTGGAAGCTCACCGAGTCGGGCGCGACGGCACTCGACGGTGACACCCCGTGGAACGCCTCGGGCGGGGTGCTGTCGAGCAACCCGATCGGGGCGTCGGGACTGATCAGGTTCGCCGAGGCCGCGCTGCAGGTGCGCGGGATGGCGGGCGAGCACCAGGTGGACGGCGCCCGCACGGCGCTCGGCCACGCCTATGGCGGGGGAGCCCAGTTCTTCGCGATGTGGATCGTCGGACGGGAGAGACCCTGATGGAGTTCAACCACGCTGACCTGTTCGAAGGGCTCGCGGACGCGATCGGGGACAGGACCGCCGTCGTCTGCGGCCCGGACCGGCGCACCTACGCCGAGCTGGAGGCCGAGTCGAACCGGCTCGCCCACTACCTCATGGACCTGGGCGTCCAGCCCGGCGAGCACGTCGGCCTCCACCTCTACAACGGCATCGAGTACGTGGCGGGCCTGCTGGCCGCGCTGAAGATCCGGGCCGTGCCGATCAACGTCAACTACCGCTACGTCGAGTCCGAGCTGCTCTACCTCTACCGCGACGCCGACATCCGGGCGCTGGTCTACGACGTGGAGTTCGACGCGCGGGTGGCCGCCGTGGCGGACCGGGCGCCGCTGCTGGAGCACCTGATCTCGGTGGGCGGGCCGTCGGCGATCGGCGCGGCGGTGCCGTACGAGACCGCTCTGGAACGCGGGCGGCCGGAGCGCGGTTTCCCGGCGCGCTCGGGCAACGACGTCTACATCATCTACACCGGCGGCACCACGGGCATGCCCAAGGGGGCGATGTGGCGCGTCGAGGACCTGTTCATGGCCTTCGGCGGCGGCAACCCGTACGGCGAGCCGCGCGCCACCCCGCATGAGGTGATCGACGAGGCCGTCAAGGCAGGCCCGATGGTGATGATGGCCGCGCCGCCGCTGATGCACGGGGCCGCGCAGATGGCCACGTTCATCGCCTGGTGGATGGGCGCGACCATGGTGTACGTGCGCAAGTTCGACGCCGAGGACGTGTGGCGGGCGGTCGAGCGCGAGCGCGTGCTCACTATGAACATCACCGGCGACGCCATGGCCAGGCCCCTGGCCGAGGCGCTGGAGAAGGGCGGTTACGACGTTTCCTCGCTGTTCGTGGTCAGCTCGACCGGGGCGATCCTGTCGGGCGCGGTACGCGACCGGCTCCAGAAGGCACTCCCGAACATCGGGATCCTGGACAACTTCGGCTCCACCGAGTCCGGCTTCACCGCGTCCGGCGTGGCCGGGTCCTCGCCGGAGAAGGGCCTGCGCTACCAGCCGAACTCCGTGGTCAAGCTGGCCGTACTCGACGAGAGGCACCGGCCCGTCGAGCCCGGCTCCGGGCAGCTCGGGACCGTCGCCAGGGCCGGGCGGGTGGCGTTCGGCTACTACAACGACCCCGACAAGACGGCCCGCACGTTCGTCACCGACGCGGACGGCACCCGCTGGCTGCTGACCGGCGACCTGGCGACCGTGGACACCGACGGGACCGTGAACGTGTTCGGCCGCGGCTCGCAGTGCATCAACACCGGCGGGGAGAAGGTGTTCCCCGAGGAGGTCGAGGCGGTGCTCAAGGGGCATCCGTCGGTGTTCGACGCGGTGGTGACCGGGGTGCCGGACGAGCGGTGGGGGAACAGGGTCGCGGCCGTGGTGGAGCCGCGGCCGGGCGTCGAGGTCACGGCCGAGGAGCTGGACGCGCACTGCAGGACGCTGCTGTCGGGGTACAAGGTGCCTCGTACGTACGCGTTCGTGGAGGAGATGGTGCGCTCGCCGGCCGGCAAGGCCGACTACCGGTGGGCCCGCGAGACGGTCCAGGCCAACGACGCCTAGAGCCGCTGCAGTTCCTCCTCGATCGCCGCCGTCTCGTCGCGCCTGCCCGTCTTCTCCAGCAGCGTCAGCCTGCCCCGCAGCACGTCGCGGAGCAGGTCGGGGACGCCGTCGTGGGCCGTCAGGTCCCGCAGCAGCCCCGCGGAGACGCGCAGCGCGGCGTCGGCGGCGTCGTCCCTGCCCAGCTCCTGCTGGCACAGGCCGAGCCGGGCGTGTGCCACGGCCCTGGACAGCTCGTCCCGGGTCACCTGCGTGGCGCGGTGGAAGACGAGCCCCGCCTCCAGCGCCCGGCCCGCCTCCATGAGGGCGTCGCCCAGCATGAGCATCGCCCTGGACAGCAGCTCGCGCTGCGTCGGGTTCCCCTGGCCGGAGCGCTGCTCCACGATGCTTCCCGGGCCGAACCACTCCAGCGCCGCCACCGCCTCCCGCAGCGGCTGGATCGCCTCGGCGGCCAGGCCCCGCATCCTGAGCGCCGACGCCATCGTGAGGCAGGCGCCCGCCCGGCTGGTGTGCAGGGCCTGCGCGTTCACGCCGGTGGTCAGCAGCTCGTCGTAGATGCCGATGGCCTCCCGGGCCCTGGCCTCGGCCTCGGTCCCCTCGTCCAGCCCGAGCAGGGGCAGCAGCTCGGAGCTCTGCGCCAGGGAGTCGGCGAGCACGGCCCGGTACGTGAGATCGTCCGGCGACCGCCGGGCCCGCGGGATCAGCTCCTCGACGAGCGCGTTGGCCTCGGCGAGCTCGCCGCGCATCATGTGGCACCGTACGAGCCGCTGGGTGGCCAGGGTGTGCTTGAGCGTGCCCGGCGGCTGCCCGGCGGCGGCGATCCCGGCGTACTCGGCGGCCTCCTCCGGCCGCCCGGCGGCCAGCAGGTCGTCGGCGATCACCGCGGCGGTCTCGGCGGCCTCCCGCTGCTCCGACAGGTCCGTATAGAGCCGCAACGCCTCCATGAGGTGCGCCAGCGCCTCCGGCTCCCTGCCGGCGGCCCGCAGCGCCCGCCCGCTCACCTGGATCGCCTGAGCGCGGACGCGGCGCAGCTCCGGCCTGGCTTCCGGGGCCCGGTCCAGCTCGGCCAGGGACCAGGTGATCGCCTCCAGGGCGGCCTGGGGGCGTTCGAGCATGGCCAGGGCGGCGCCGAGCCGGGCGTACGTGACGGCGGCCAGGGCCGGGTCGTCCAGCTCGTCGCAGAGGTCGGCGGCCCGCTCGCAGTGCGCCAGCGCCTCCACGGGGCGGCCCTGTTCGAGCAGCAGGACGGCGTAGCGGTTGAGGACGTCCGCCGGCACGTCGCCCGGCTGCCCGGCGAGGAGGTGGACGGCCTGCTCCAGGACGGCGGGATCGGCCTGGCCGTGCCGGGCGAGCGCGGCCAGCGCCAGGCCGAGCCGTCCGCGGTGGTCGCCGGAGAAGGCGGCCAGCCCTCGATAGACCCGGACGGCCAGCTCCGCGCACAGCACCGCCGCGTCTTCCTGCGCTGTGCCTTCCTGCGCCGTGCCTTTCTTCGCGGCTGCGCCGAGCCGTGTCAGGCAGCGCCCGTACCGGTCGTGCACCTCGGCGCCGCCGCCGCTCAGCGGCACCTCCCGCTCCAGCGCGTCCGTGAAGGACGCGAGCGACGGAAGCAGCTCGGACGGGTCGCCCGGATAGCCGGAGACCTCCTCGATGAGCGTTCCGAGCACATCCGTCCCGGGAAGTGGGCGTGTGTCGAGCATCCGGCGGTAGAGGGCGATGCCCGCGGCCGGTCCTTCCTCCTCGACCCGCATCCTGGCCAGCCGCGCGAGGGCCGGCAGGTGCACGCCGGCGAGCTCCGGCGGCGGGTTGGCCATCAGCTCGACGCCCTCGGCCAGCTTCGGCCCGGCCGCGCCGGGATCGTGCAGCTCGGCCAGGCACAGGCCGGCGAGCTCCAGGCAGGCGGCGGTGAGCACCCGGTCGTCCGCCGGCGTCATGACATCGAGGGCCCGGGTGGCCGACCGGAGCGCGCCTTCGACGTCCTGCCCGGCGAAGCGGGCGCCGCCCTGCAGGCACAGCGCCCCGGCGAGGGCGGAGGCGGCCGCGAGCCCTTCCGAGACGAGCCCGTCGTACAGGTCGACGAGCCGGTCGGCGGCAGCCTCCGCGCCGGCCCGGGGTAGCGCGGCCGTCTCCAGGATCAGCAGCTCGGCCAGCTCCGTACGGAACACGACGCTCGTCTCGGCCATCGGCTCGTAGGACTCGACGGCGGTGCGCAGGTGCGGCCTGGCCTCCTCGGCCCGCCCCAGGCTCACGAGCGCCCTCCCGAGCGCCGCCGCCACCATCCCCACGGCGATCGCGTGCGGCCGCTCCGGGCCGGGCTCGCGCTGCGGCGCGTCCGGTACGGGGTGGCGGCTCAGCAGCTCGGCGGCCTGCGTCGCGAGCACGAGTCCGTCCCCGGCCCGTCCCACGTCCGTCCAGGCCCGGGCGAGCACGGCCTGCGCGGAGATGTAGGCGTGGATCTCCGGCGTGCCGCCTCCCTCAGCGGCCTGCCGGCACTCCACCAGCCGCCGCTCCGCGCTGACCACGGCCTCCTCCGGCCGCGAGGTGACCAGCTCCAGCAGCCACGGCCGCCCACCCACGCGGCCCGCCGCCGGCTCCGGTCGTCGTGCTCGCGTCCGTGCCTCGGATGCGTGCCGCGCGGGGGAGCCGTTCTCGGCCGTCAGGTCCTCGGGGCTCAGCCCGTCGTACAGCTCGGCGGCGAGCTCCAGCTGAGCCCGGCCGTCGGCGGGCCGCCCGAGCTCGTCCAGGCACAGGCCGAGCAGCCGCCTGGCCCGCGCCTCCGTGGCCGGGCGCCGGTCGGCCGCCACGCTCATGGCCTCCTGCAACGGCCCCAGCGCCGCCTCGGGCCGGTCGTCGACCAGCAGCAGCTCGCCCAGCTCCAGCAGCTGCCCGGTCAAGGCATGACCGTGCTCGTCGGGTTCCAGGGCGACGAGAGCACGCAGGTTGCGTACGGCTTCGGCGGCGGACCGCACGGCGGCGTCCAGGTCGTCCAGCCGGGCGTGGAGCCCGGCCAGCAGCCCGGCGGCGTCGGCGAGCATGGACCGCAGGCCGGGCTCCTGGGCGGCGAGGCCGCGCAGCCGTACGACGGCCTCCGAGGCGGGGACGACCGCGTCGGCCGGCCTGCCCTGCCCTTCGAGCCAGGCGGCCAGGAGGTGGAGGTGGTGGGCCAGATCCGTGTTCGTGGGGGCCACGCCCTTGACGGCCGCGGTGATGGCGACGGCGAGGCAGGCGGCCAGCTCGGGCAGCGCGCCGCCGTCCGCCTCCTCGAACGGCACCAGCGGCCCGGGCACCGGCACCGCCGTCCCCGGAGACGACGCCACACCCGGGACGGGGAGCACGCCATGAGGCGGCGCGACGGGGAGCGCTCCGGGAGACGGCGCGAGGGCCGGTGCGGCGAGCAACCTCATCGGCGGCGTGTCGTCCGGCCGGAACCCGGCCCCAGGATCCGGCGAAGGCGAAAAGGCCGGGTGGGGGCGCACGCGTGGTTGCGTGGTCGGTTCGGGCCCCGGCCATGAGGTGACGGACGGCCCCGACCGCGGGGGTGCGGAGGCGAGCGCCGCCAGGTGGGCCGCGGTGCCGGCGTCGCCGCCCGCCGCCTCGAACGCCGCCACGGCCTCGTCCAGCCGCCCGAGCTCCAGCAGCGCGCACGCGACATTGTGCTGCGCCCGCGCCGCCTCCGCCGCGTACCCCGGGTCCTCCTCGGCCAGGATGCGGAACCTGGCCGCCGCCTCCTGCGCGGGCTTGAGCGCCGAACCGGCCTCGCCCGCCAGCAGCAGGCACGCCCCCAGGCTGAACAGCGCCTCCGCCCGCCCGGCCGCCGCCTCGTACGGGGGAGCGGCCGCGTAGATCTCGACGGCCTCCGCCGCCGCCACGACCGCCTCGCCGACCCGCCCGACGGCCACCAGCCGCCCGGACAGCGAGGTCAACCCCGCGGCCTGCGTGATCCGCTCGCCACTCGCCCGGCGGTGCCGTACGGCCAGCTCGCCGAGGGTGACGTGCAACGCCCGCAGCCCCAGCGCCGCGCCCCGCCCGCTCTCCAGCAGGCCGGACGCGGCCTCGGCGAGCTCCCGGTCGGCGGGGAACAGCGTGAGGGCGGCGTTGAGCAGGTCCCCGAGCCGGGTGGCGGGATTCGCGGCGGCCTCGGTGACCATCGCGCCGATCCTGGCCCCGACCAGGGAGCGCAGCGCCGACCCGACCCGCGCCCGGTCGGCGGACAGGCGCAGGACGTGCAGCAGGTGGACGAGGTGGTGGACCGTGCGGCCCTCGTGATCGTGGAGGGCGAGCACGAGCTCGTCCAGGCCCTCCGTCTCGGCCAGGAGCTCCTCGGCGACCAGGTCGGGGCCCAGCTCGCCGCTCGGGAAGACGGTGCCCAGCCAGCGGGCCGCGTTCGTGGTGTGCCCGTGGAGCCCGGTCCCGCCACGCAGCCCGGGTACGGCCGTCAGCAGGCCCGGCAGCTCGGCAGGCGCCGGCGCGGTGAGCGTGAGCACCGCCACGGCCTGGCGTGCCGTCACGTCGTCCACGCGTTCGTGCTCGGCGGGCCACACCCGCGCCCACTGGTCGCTCTCCCGCGCCAGGAACCGGTGGAGCAGGCCGTCCCCGTGCGGCCGCATCGGCTGCGTGCGCAGGTCGGCGTCGCGTGCGTGCGCGGGCGGTTCGCCGTCGCGGGAGGGTGTGGGGTGCTCGTCGTCGCACAGCCGGAGCAGAGCCGCCAGGTGGACGTGGAGCGGGAGGCCGTACTCCGGGTCGTCGAGGCGGGGAGGGGCGGGCAGCGCGGCCCGGCTGGGGGCGAAGGCCTTCATGGCGGCGAGCGCGTGGTCCGTGCGCTCCGCCAGGGTGAGCGGGTGGGCGTTGAGCTGGACCGTCGTGGAGGTGAGCCGTCTCAGCCAGCCGCCGGCCGCCGTGTCGAGCCGCCGCCACCAGTCCGCCTCGCCGAGCTCGCGGGCCAGCAGCAGGAGCCGTACGCGGGGGTTGCGCCCGTGCTTGGCCAGGCGCCGTACCAGCTCGCCCACCAGGGGCGGGGACGGGTCAGGATGGTCGACCACGAGCAGGGTCGGGCGTAACGCCTCCAGGGCCCGGCCGGCCAGCGGGCCGCCGGCGGAGTCCAGCGGCAGGAATCCGGTGTCCCACCCGGCCTCGGCCAGCTCCGCGCAGAGCTCGCCCGCCAGCCTCGTCTTGCCCGTGCCGCTCCGGCCGGTCAGCACCGCGATCGACAGGGCGGCCGGTTCGGCGGCCCACGAGCGCAGGTCCGCCAACTGCTCGTCCCTCCCCAGGAACGGCACCACCGCGTGCCGCGCCATCAGCAGCGTCCAGTCGGAGCAGTCCTGGGGCAGCCTCTCGCGGGCGGGGGCCAGGAGGTCGGCGAGGATCACCGAGGGGTCGTCCTCCGCCACGGTCTCCATCCGGCCGGGTGCCACGCCCGCCAGCTCGCAGAACCGTTCGTCGCCCAGCAGCGCGGTCGCGGGCACCGCGTCCAGCTCGTGCGGTGCGGTCCCGGACGGGCCGGCGGCGACCACGCCGATGATCTGCCCGGCCGGCTCGGCGAGCAGGACGGCACCCGACAGGCCCCGCGTGAGCGCACCCGGCGGCGACTCGGGCCCGGGGCTCAGCACGCTGACCGCCAGGACCTTCGACACCGCGCCGGTGGGGGCGTCGACCAGGCCCGTCACGGTGTCCGCGTCCCGGATCCCGGCCCGCCGCCCCAGCCACGGGAACCCTCTGGCCACGCAGCGCACCCTGAAGCCCGTTGCCGCGCCGGAGGAGGCGGCCACCCTGGCCCAGCGGACGTGTTCGATGCCGGGGACGCCGGCCCAGGGGGCTCCGGCGACCCGCAGGAGCACCGCGCCCGCCCGCCCGCGCCATACCTGCTCGGCCTCGGCCCAGTGGCCCGAATCGGCCGCGCGTACCTGGCACGGCAGCCCGTGGGCCACCACCAGGCCGGAGGTCAGCACCAGATCGGCGCCGATCGCATAGCCGGAGCCGGTCACGCCGACGAGGTCGTCGTGACCCGAGTAGACCTCGACGACCCGTTCGAGCCCGAGGCGGTGCGGTGGCGTGTCCATGAGGTCCGCCTCTTAGCTACGTCCCGACGTGCCGTCCCCCTGATCTGATCTCACTATCGCACTATGAGCCAGAAATTTCCTGGCTTGTCAGGCCTTCTCGGTTGTGAGCCAGGCCGCCAGCCCGAGGTAGACCAGCCCGCTGCTCACGTTCAGGCGGCGGCGCGCACGGGCGGACCCGCGCAGCCGGCCCGCCAGCGCCGACGAGAGCATCGCGTACGCGCCGTCGGACGCCATCCCCAGCACCAGCCAGAGCGCCCCGAACAGCAGGATCTGCGGGCCGACGGGCCCCACGTCCGGGTGGGTGAACAGCGGCAGGAACGTCACGAAGAAGATGGCCGTCTTGGGGTTGAGGACGTTCACCACGAAGCCCTCCCAGAACAGCCGCCGCTTCGACTGCACCTGCAGCTCCAGCACCTGCTCGCCCTCTTCGCGCTGCATCAGCTTGCGTACGCCGAGGTAGAGCAGGTAGGCCACGCCCACGTACTTCACAATGGTGAACGCCGTGGCCGAGGCCGCCAGCAGCGCGCTGAGGCCCAGCGCCGCGGCCGCGATGTGGACGAGCGAGCCCGTGTGCACGCCGAGCACCGAGATCACGCCCGCGGCACGGCCCTGGGAGACGCTCCGGGTGACGATGTAGAGGACCGCCGGTCCGGGGACCACGAGCAGGGTGAGAGTGGCCACGCAGAAGAGCGCGAGAGTCGAAATTTCCGGCATGGGGTCATCGTAGAGGCGGCGTCAAAAGACTTTCCCGCAGCGCCGCCAGCAGCGCCTCCGTGGCCGGTGGGTGGGGCGGCTCGCCGTAGACGGCGGCGTACACGTGCCGGGTCGAGCCGGGCACCTCGGCCACCTGCACGTCCGGGTTGCGGTGGGCCCGCAGCGCCAGCCCCGGCAGCATGGTCAGGCCCAGCCCGGCCGCCACCAGGGCCTGCACGGCCACGATGTCGTCGCTGGTGAACGAGATCTGCGGGGTGAATCCCGCCTTCTCGCAGATGTCCAGCAAGTGGCTCCTGCACCGGTCGCATCCCGCGATCCAGGCCGAGTCCGCGTGGTCGGCCAGTCCGCCCGCCGGACCCCTGGCCACCAGGTAGCTGGGGTCGTCGAGGAGGTGGATCATGCGGATGTCGGCGTCCTCGGGCGCGGTGTCGTCGTACCGGAAGATCACGGCCACGTCCACCCGCCCGGACCGCAGCAGCCTGAGCGCCTCCGGCGGCTCGATCTCGGTGAGCTGCAGGCGCAGCCCTGGATGAGCGGCCGACAGCAGCCCCGCCGCCTTCGGGATGAACGTGCCCAGCGCCGAGGGGAACGCGGCCAGCCGCACGCGCCCCGAACGCAGCCCCACGTGCGCGGCGAGCTCCTCGGCGGTGGCGTCGAGGCGGCCGATGATCTCGGCGGCCCGCTCGGCGAGCAGCCGGCCCGCCTCCGTGAGCCTGACGCCGCGCCCGACGCGCTGGACAAGCCGGGCCCCGGTCTCCGCCTCCAGCCGGGCCAGGTGGTGGCTGACCGAGGGCTGCGAGTAGTGGAGCTCCTTGGCGGCGGCGGTCAGCGAGCCCTTACGGGCGACCGCGACGAGAACGCGAAGGCGCACGACATCCAGCATTCATCGATCGTATCTATGAATGGGCCAGATAACTTCTGTTGGACCTATCGGTTGCGGTGTAGCACCGTAGAAGGGGAAGGATGATTGTCTGCTTTCCCTAGGGAGGTACCATGAATATGGCCGCCACCACCGCCGCGCGCCCCGGCCTGGACGCGCTCGTGACCGGGGTCTCCGAGATCGTGGCGCGGCGGCTCGGGCGCGCCGAGACCGCGTTCGCCGTCGCGGACCTGCTGCGCGGCCGGCTTCCCGGGCTCGACATCCTCACACCGCGCGAACGCGAGGGCTCGCCCGACGGCTACGTGTCCCGCCCGCTCCACTGCGAGGAGGACTTCTCCATCGTGAGCGTCGTGTGGCGTCCCGGCCAGGAGACGCAGATCCACGACCACGTGTCGTGGTGCGCGTTCGGCATCGTCAGCGGGATCGAGCACGAGACCCTCTACCGCGACATGGGCGATCACCTGGTCGAGATCGGGCGGGTCGATAACCGGTCCGGCGAGGTGAGCGGGTTCGCGCCGCCCGGCGACATCCACAAGGTCCGCAACACCAGCGACGAGGTGGGGCTGTCGATCCACGTGTACGGGGCGAACGTGGCCCGGCTCGGCAGCAGCGTGCGCCGCGTCTACGACCTGCCGGTGAGGTAGCCCTCCAGGCGGTCGGCCAGCTCCTTCGGCCGGGCCAGCATGGGGGCGTGGCTGCCGTCGATCTCGTCGGGCGTGATGCCGAGCCGGTCGCGTACGACCCCGCGCATGAAATCGGGCGTGAAGAACCGGTCGTCCCGGCACAGCAGGAATCTCGTCGGCACGTCGGGCCACGCGTCGAGCGGCCACGACTCTCCCATGGCCTTGTCCGCGTGGTCCCGTGACCTGGTCAGCAGCTCCTCGGCCACGTCTCCGGGCACGTCGTGCAGGAACAGGCCGATCGGGTCGGACATGTCCTTCGAGTCGAACCCCGTGTTGCCCCACCAGTCGGACGGCGGCTCGCCGGGGGCCGGGATCATGGCCGTGACCAGCACCAGAAGGTCGGCCGGCGTACGGGCGCAGACGAGCGGCCCGACGAAGCCGCCCCACGAGTGCGCCACGACGACCAGGTCGCGCCGGCCCCCGACCGCCTCCACCACTGCGTCGGCATAGTCGAGCAGGCCGGCGGACTCGTCCTCGACCGGCAGGCTCACCGCCACGGTGTCGTGCCCGCGGTCGCGCAGCTCGGGCTCCAGCAGATGCCAGTCCCACGCGGACCCGCCGCCCCCGTGGATCAGTGCGAACGTCGCCATGCCCCTCACCCTACCCCTCGATACGAAAATTTATTTGCGCAAATTTCCTTTCGCTTCTATGGTGGTTCCATGGCCACCGAGGAGAGTCGTCGGATCAAGGACCTCGACACGCTCAAGGCGTTGGGGCATCCGCTGCGCATGAAGCTCTACCGCGCGCTCAAGGTGACGGGCACGGCGACCGCCTCCCAGCTCGCCGACCAGGTCGACGAGGCCGTCTCGCTGGTCAGCTACCACCTGCGCAAGCTGGCCACGCACGGCCTCATCGAGGAGGCGCAGGCGCGCGGCGACGCGCGGGAGCGCTGGTGGCGACCGGCAGACGACGGCATCAGCACCAGGGACGAGGACTTTCGCGACTCCCCCGAGAGCGCGGCCGTCCACTCCGCGGTGACACGCATATACGCCCGCCAGCGTAACGAGATGTATGAGAGCTACCTCGACACCCAGCAGGCCTGGCCCGGCGACTGGCGCAACGCGGCCTTCAGCTCCGAGCATGTCCTCTCGCTGACGGCAGAGGAGCTTCAGCGGTTGGACGACGAGATCAACGAGGTGGTCGGGAAATGGCGGGCGCGCGGGAAGGCCGCTCGCGAGGCGGGCGACGTCGAGGGTCGCGAGAACGTGGCGGTGCACACGTACGGCTTCCCGTTCCGGACCTGACCGAGGAGGGTGTGATGTATCCGGAGTTGTATCTGTTCGTGGAGCGGGCGCGAGCCCGTGAGCTGAGAGCCGACGCGCGGCGGCACGCCCGCGCGGGCGAGCTGAGGGCCGCCATGCGGCGGCGGGCCCGGGTGGGTGGGCTGGGGGCCGACATGCGGCGGCGAGCTCAGGTGGGTGAGCTGCGGCCCAGTGTGGAGCGCCGTCGCCCGGGCGGTTCGGTGGTCCGCGCCGTGGAGGTGCGCCTGGGCTGGGTGCTGGTGGAGGCGGGCCTGCGGCTGGTGCACCGGTATCACTGATCCGGGCCGAGCTGATGGCGCATGGCCACCGAGTCCCTGATGGCCCAGTGCTCGACGATCCTGCCGTCCCGGACGCGGATCATGTCCATTCCCCGCACCTCGTAGCGACGCCCCGAGGCGGTGTGCGTGCCGCGGCTGAGGTAGACGTTGGTCGACAGGTCATCGGTGGAGATGTTCTGCTCCACCGTGACGGACATGTCATGAAAGCCCGTCCCGCCGGACAGGGCCCGTTCCCACTTCTCCCTCCACGCCGCCAGCCCGTGGTGGTCGCCGTCCGAACCGCCTCGGTGGTCGATCACGCCGGGATCGACGAGCGCCAGCCCCTCGTCGATCCGCCCGGCCCCGTAGAGCTCGACGATGCTCCGATGCACTTCACCGGCCGTCGCTGCCATGCCTGCCTCCCGCATTAAGTGGGGAACTCCCCGTTTAGTTGGCGTGACTAGACTAGATGGGGAGTTCCCCACTTAGCAAGGAGACGGATGGGATCGCGTCCTCGCCGGGCGGATGCGCAGCGCAACCACGACCGGCTGCTGGCCGCGGCCGCGCAGGTCTTCGCCGAACGCGGCACCGACGCGCCGCTCGACGACGTGGCCCGCCGGGCCGGGGTCGGCAACGCCACCATGTACCGACATTTCCCCACCCGTACGGATCTGCTGGTCGCCGTCTACGCGGACGAGGTCGCCCAGCTGTGCGCCCGCGGCCAGACCCTGTCGGCCGCCGGGTCGCCGGCGCAGGCGCTGCACGAATGGCTGCGGCTCTTCATGGACCACATCGCCTCCAAGCGCGACCTGGCCCTGGCGGTCACCGGCGACAGCGGCGCCACCGCGCTGGTGGCGCAGTGGCACGCGTCCATGCTCGCCACGGCCTCGGGCCTGCTGGACGCGGCCAAGCGGGCCGGCGCCGTACGGGCGGATCTCGACGTACGCGACCTGCTGACCCTGGTCAGAGGCATCGCCCTGACCGCCGCGGACCGCGCCCAGTCCGACCGCCTCCTGGCGCTGATCGACTGGTCACGCTGATCGACCGGCTACGGTGATCGGCTGAACCCGGCGCCCCCGACACGCCGGAACCATCCTTCTCTACTCGGCGGCGGTCGCCTGGACGTCCTGCAGCTTCCGCATGGCCACCTTCGCCGCCCGCTTGCTCAGGCCCGGGTCGAACGTCCCGAAGAACCCGTCGCTCACCAGCAGCATGACGCTGTTCCCGGTCCCGATGAGCACGACGTCCGCCGCGAAACTCGGCTTGGAGTTCAGGGCGGGGATCGTCTTGCGGTGCCTGATCCCGTAGGTCCAGGTGCCGAACTTGCCGATGGAGAGCTTGGTGATGCCGGCCTTGGAGGAGCCGGAGTTCGCCTTGACCCCGGCGCAGTCGCGGACCATGACCTTGCCCACGGGCTCCCAGCGGGCCAGCCGCGCGGGAGTCCCGCTGATCAGGAACTGCTTGACGCCGGACGGCTTGCCCTCCTCGTCGATGAAGGCCGCCGCCTTGCTCGTGAGAATGGGCTTCAGCGCCTTGATGGCGCTCCGGCACTTCTTCGTGTGCGCCGACTCGGAGTCCAGCGCCTCACGGATGTGCTTCGGGTTCTCCGTGTACTGCTCGCCCAGGTCGCCGGGCGTGATCAGGGCCTCGCTCAACTGATCCGGGGTCAGCGGCTTGGCGGGGGCGGCGGCCACGGCGGGAGCCGTGGCGACCAGCAGGAAAGAGGCGGCGAGGCCGCCTAAGATCGCGGAACGCATGGAACGGATCTTAGAGGTGACAGCGGCTCCCGGCCGTCGCGGACGTCGTAGCCGAGCGCTCGATCGTCCGGCAGCTCGGCGCGGACGCCGGCAACGGGTTCCTCGAAGACCTTGATCGCGTGTTCCCTGCTCATCACGTCGCTCCGGTGGCTCGTCGATCGCTGGTAGCCCGCTCGACCCCCCCTTCCTGATATGGACGGCCGACTATAATGACAAGTGACACTATAGATAAGTGACATCTACCGAAAGAGTCCCATGAACCACACTCCGCCATCGGTACGGCCGGATCCCCGCAGGCTCATCCGATCCCTGTTACCGGCGATCGTCGTCGATGCCGTGGTCCCGTACGCGATCTACGCGGTCGGGCACAACGTCCTCGGCTGGAGCCTGATCAACGCGCTCATCGTGGCCGCGGTCGTGCCGCTCGTACGGTTCGCCGTGCAGTTGGCGCGGACCCGGCGAGTGGACGGACTGGCGGTCCTCGTCCTGCTCGTCCTGAGCTTCGGCATCTGCGCCGCGCTCATCACCGGCAGGCCGGGCATCGCCGTGGCCAGGGAGGCCGTCTTCAGCGGAGGGTTCGGCCTGATCCTGCTCGGCTCCGTGGCCGTCCGCCGTCCGATGATCTACCTGTTCATGCGTAAGGTCGGCGGCACCCCCGAGGCCGAGGCGTTCTTCGCACGCCGCTGGCAGGTGCCGCAGTTCCGTCGCGCCGTCTACGTCATGACCGTGTACTGGGCCGTCGGCCTGCTGGTCGAGGCGGCGGCGCGGATCACCTTCGTCCTCGCTCTTCCCCCGGACCTCGCCTTCTCCCGGGCGACCGTGGTCCTCGTCGGCATCCTGGTACTGCTCGCCGTATCGTCCGGGATCTACATGCGTCGCGTACGGCGAGCATTGCGGTCGAGCGGGGATGACTAGCGTCGCGGCACCCGCCATCCAGACCGCCGACCTCCGCAGGACCTCCACGGGCAGCCGCGGCCAGGTCGACGTCGTACCCCGCCGACACGCATGCCGCTAACTCCTTTCGACCGTCCCGGCGTTGCCGTCCACGGTGACGGTCTCGCCGTCGCGCAGCCGTACGGTGGCCTCGCGCGTGGCCAGCACCGCGGGGACGCGGTACTCGCGCGCGATGATCGCCGGATGTGACAGCAACCCTCCCGTGTCCGTGACCAGCGCGCCCACGCTGGGGAAGAGCACGGCCCACTGCGGGGTGGTCTCGGGGCAGACCAACACGTCGCCCAGGCGCAGCCTGCCGAACTCCGCTTCGGAGGTGATCACGCGGACCACCCCGGTGTAGCGGCCAGGCGAGGCGCCGATGCCACGCAGCCCGTCCTGGCCGCCGACCGGCACGTTGTCCGTGCGGGTCGCCTGCCACACCCACCCCGCGACCTCGGACGCATGCCGAAGCTCCTCGGTCAGGTGCGGTTGCCCGTCGCCCGCCCCCACGGGGAACGCGCCATGGACGGGCGGGCCGGGGTGCTGCTCGGCCCACGCACGCATGCCTCTGCGGCGGGTGACGAGCTCGCCCACCGGGGAGCCCGCCTTCAGCACCGCGATGGCCTCGTCCCATTCGAGGAAGAACACGTGGTCACCGGTGTCGAGCAGGCCCCGCGCCGCGAGCCGGCGGCCCAGCTCCAGCATGCCGCGCCGGACCATCGCCCAGGCCGCGTTGGCGTAGTAGGCGCCGTCGTCGCGGATCGGGTAGGCCCGCTGGGCGCGGCCGAGCAACCGGTCGAACTGCTCGGTCCCGCCCGCCGGCCGGGCTCGCGCCTCGGCCAGCGCCGCGTCGCGCGAGGCCTGCTGGTGCGACATCTCCGCCCGCGGGTCGTAGCCCGTGGCGAGCTGGTCACGGATCAGCCGCGTGACCAGCTCGGGCTGCTCGGCCAGCGTCGGCTGGGTGAGATCGGCGCCCAGCGTACGGTGGCCGTACTCGTGCAGGTATCGGTCGAAGGCCTTGGCGAAGGCCAGGTCCGCGCTCCAGCCGTCGTCGGGCAGCCCGGCGGCCAGCCGCGCGAGCTCGGACAGGCGGAAGGTCGGCTCGGTGGTCTTGCCCGGCAGCCCGACCAGCAGTTGGAGCACCTGGACCGGTGTCCAGCCGAGCAGCCGCTCGCATGCCAGGCCGAACTCCCCCCAGACGAACTGCGCCGCCCCCGCGGTGCGGAAGTGCAGCTCCTGGGCCTCGGCGGCCAGGGTGCGGGCCTGGCGTACGTGGTCGATCAGCTCGTCGTCACCCATCTCGGCGAGCGCGCACCCGCGCAGGCCGGAGAGCCGGAGATCCAGGTCGGGCTGCCGGCTCTCGTACCACTCCGCGATGATCGAGCCGGGCTCGTCCCGTTCGGCCTTGCGGGCGATCTCGCGCAGCTTCGCCTCGATGGCCTCCGGCCGCGTCGGCACGGTGAAGCTGATGTACACCCATCCGCCGATCTCGCGAAACTCGATGCGTTCCGCCAGGCCGTAGGCGAGCATCTGCCCGGTGCTCGCGTTGAGCACGGGCAGGGCGAGCGAGCGCTGCAAGGGCGAGATCGGCGTGGACCAGTGGGAGACCCGGCTCCACAGCCCGTCCGGCACCTCGACGGGGATGGGCACGGGCTCGGGCGCCGGCTCCGGCAGCGCGGTGATCGGCCGCGACTGGAGCAGCCACAGCATGTCCCCGTCCGTCGCCCACTCGATGTCCTGCGGCTCGCCGTAGTGCCCCGCCGCCCTGCGCGCGAGCTCGGCCACCTGCACGGCGAGGGCGGCGTCGATGGCTTCGCCGGCGGCCGAGACGCAGGTGGCCGCGTCGCCCCGGACCGACCACTCGTCCGGGGTGACCGCGCCGGACACGAGCGCGTCGCCGAGTCCGGCCACGGCGCTGATGACGACCTCGTCCCGGGCTCCTGTCACCGGGTTGGCGCTGAAGGCGACCCCGGCCGCCGCCGCGGGCACCATCCGCTGGATCAGCACGGCCATCCTGCGGCTGCCACCGAGCCCGCGTGCTCGCTGGTAGACGTCGACCCGCGCGGTGAACGCGGAGCTCCAGCCGGCCGAGACGGCCTCGATCAGCGCCTCGGCGCCCACGACGCCGAGGATCGACTCGTACTGGCCGGCGAAGGACCTGTCGCCCAGATCCTCGGCGGTCGCGGACGAACGTACGGCGAGCGGCACGTCGCCGTACTCCGCGGCCACCCTCCTCAAGGCCTCGGACAGGTCCTCCGGCAGGGCGGCCTCCCGCACCTGGTCGGAGGAGGCGTGATCATCCAGTCCGTTGGCGCGCAGCGCCTGGCCAAGGGCGTCGGCTGTGACCACATGGCCGTCGGGGACAGGGAATCCGGCGGCCATCAGGTCGCCGAGGACGGCGGCCTTGCGCCCGACACGGTCGGTTGATCGCAGGCCGACAGCGGTGAGCGGTAAGACGGGCATCAACGACGCGACTCCTTCGAGAGGTGTGCGAACGCCTGCGGACCTCGGCTCATGCCTCCTTGACCACGCTGAGATGGTCACGGGGCGCGCTCTGGCCTTCCGCCTCTTTGATCATCTTGCTGAGGTCCCACGCCAGCTCCCCGGACCGCAGGTCGGCGATGACCCCGCGGATCCAGTCCAGCTCGGCGCGCGAGACGGTCAGCAGATGCTCGGACTCGAGCAGGGAGACACGCTGGACGTGATGCGCGGCCAGCTCCGCCTCGGCGGCGAGCCTGGCGATGCGCCCTTCCAGCGTGACGGCCCGCAGCCGGAGGGTTTCCGCGGCGCTGTTCGGGTCGAGATGGGCGATGAACGACATGGCCGCCGAAAACCCGCCGTGCTCGCCGCCGGGGGTGGAGAGCAGGTTGCTCAGCCGCAGGAAGAACTCCCTGCGGCCGTCGTCGGTCAGGCGGTAGACCGTGCGCTCGGGCCGGTTGCCGACCCGGGTGGTCTCCGCGGGCTCGATGAGCCCGGTCTTGTGCAGGCGGTCGACGGCGCGGTAAAGGCTGCGGGGGAGACCGGAGACGAACGTCTTCCTGCGCAGCTGGATCTGCGTGTTCATGTCGTAGGCGTGCCGAGGCGCCTCGGAGAGCAGGGCGAGCACGGTGAGATCGACCAGCCGTTGCCGCCCTGCGTCCTGCTCTGTCACAGCGCCTCCACTCATTATTGTCAGTTGACATTATAGCTGAGTGATCTATCGAAGGCCATCAGTGTCAGTACGCTCGCCTGAGCGCCGTCCTGAACTGCCGAGGGGCCCCCACCAGGGTGGGGGCCCCTCAACTTGTCACTACACCCCGAGCGCGGTGGGGAGGCTGAGCTCGTGGAGGAACAGGGCCTCCGTCGTCGCCACCCGCCGTAGCTCCTCAAGGTCCACCCGCTCGTTGGGCGCGTGGATGGCCGCGTCCTCGTCCTCCGCCCCGAACAGCAGGATCTCCGCCGCGGGGAACTGCTTCAGGAGCGTGTTGACCAGGGGGATCGAGCCTCCGGCGCCCACGTCCCTGGGCGGGCGGCCGAAGGCGCGCTCCATGGCCCGGTTGAGGGCGGCGCGGGCCTTGCCGCCCGAGTCCGCCTGGAAGCCCGAGCCCACCGTCAGGTCCGTGAACGACACCTGGACCCCCCACGGCGCCACCTTGCGCAGGAACTCGACCACGGCGTTCACCGTCGCCTTCGGGTCGCCCGCCGGGGGGACGCGGACGGTCACGCGGGCCCGCGCGGCGGGCTGGACCGCGTTCACCGCGCCCGAGACCGTCGGCACGTCCAGGCCCGTCACCGTGATCGCGTACGACGCCCAGAGCCGGTCGGCCAGCGAGCCCGAGCCCACCAGCGAGACGCCGTCGAGGACGCCGGCCGTCTTCCTGAACTCCTCCTCCGACGGCCCCTGCCCGAGGAAGGTGCCGCGCGGCAGGCCGGGCACGCGGATGTCGCCGTTGTCGTCGTGCAGCGAGGTAAGCATGCGCATGAGGGCGGCCAGCGCGTCGGGGGCCGCGCCGCCGAACGAGCCGCTGTGCACCGGCTCCCGCAGCGTGCGCGCCTCGATGGTGAACGCCGCCATGCCGCGCAGCGAGGTCGTGACCGCCGGGTCGCCGACCCGCGGGTTGCCGGTGTCGGCCACCACGATGGCGTCGGCCCGCAGCAGGTCGGGGTTGCGCTCGACGAACGCCTCCAGGCGCTCGCCCGCGTACTCCTCCTGGCCCTCGATGATGACCTTGATGCCCACGGGGAAGCGGCCCTGGAAGGCGCGCAGGGCGGTGATGTGGGAGAGGATGCCGGACTTGTCGTCCGCGCAGCCCCGCCCGTACAGCTTGCCGTCGATCAAGGTCGGCTCGAACGGCGGAGTGCGCCACGCGGCCGGGTCGCCCGCGGGCTGCACGTCGTAGTGCGCGTACAGCAGGACCGTGGGAGCGCCGGGCGGCGCGGGGGCCTCGCCGAAGATCGCCGGGAAGCTGCCCTCGACCGGCACCTGCTGGACACGCGGCAGGCCCACGGAGCGCAGCAGCTCCTCCGTCATCGCGGCGGCGGCGAAGACCGGCTCCTCCGGATGCCCGGGGAAGGCCACGGAGGGTATGGCGGCCAGCCGCCTCAGCTCCTCGACGGCCTGGGGCATCGCGGCGGCGACGGCGCTCTCAATCTGGTCAGGAGTCACGGAAGGGTCCCCCGGGGGTCGTTATCAGAAGGTTCTGGCTGGTCTCAACATGTTGGTCTCATTGGATCACACAACGTTCCACGTGCGAGAACGCCAAAGCGGCGCTGGTGACCCGCGCGCCAATCTACATGCGGATTTCGTCGCCGTTACATAGTCGATCTGCGGATACCGATTTTCTTGCATATTGCTACGACCGATTCGCTTGGCAAATCCCCAGGTGGGCATGCAGACTGTGGGGAGTTGAGACACGAGGGAAGATAACCATGACGCAGCCGGAAAACGACGTCCTGAAGGCCGCGCAGGACAACCTGTGGTTGCACTTCACCAGGCACAGCGCCTATCAGCAGTCCGAGATCCCGACCATCGTGCGCGGTGAGGGGTCCTACGTCTACGACATCCACGGCAAGCGCTACCTCGACGGACTGGCCGGACTCTTCGTGGTCCAGGTCGGCCACGGACGCCAGGAGCTGGCCGAGGCCGCCGCCAAGCAGGCTCAGGAGCTGGCGTTCTTCCCGCTGTGGTCCTACGCCCACCCGAAGGCCGCCGAGCTGGCCCAGCGGCTGGCCTCGTACACGCCCGGCGAGCTCAACCGCGTCTTCTTCACCACCGGCGGCGGTGAGGCGGTCGAGACCGCCTGGAAGCTGGCCAAGCAGTACTACAAGCTCATCGGCAAGCCGCTCAAGCACAAGGTCATCAGCCGCCAGATCGCCTACCACGGCACCCCGCAGGGCGCGCTGTCGATCACCGGCATCCCCGCGTTCAAGCAGATGTTCGAGCCGCTGGTGCCCGGCTCGGTCCGGGTCCCCAACACCAACCACTACCGCGCCGACGAGATCACCGGCGTCAAGGGCATGACGCCCGAGGAGTACGGCATCTGGGCGGCCGAGCGCGTGGCCCGCGCCATCGAGATGGAGGGCCCCGACACCGTCGCCGCCGTCTTCGCCGAGCCCGTCCAGAACGCCGGCGGCTGCTTCCCGCCCCCTCCCGGCTACTGGCAGCGCCTGCGCGAGATCTGCGACGAGTACGACGTGCTGCTCGTCTCCGACGAGGTCATCTGCGCCTTCGGCCGGCTCGGCACGATGTTCGGCGGCCAGAAGTTCGACTACGTGCCGGACATCATCACCTGCGCCAAGGGCATGACCAGCGGCTACTCGCCCATCGGCGCCATGATCGCGCACGAGCGGCTGTTCGAGCCGTTCAAGGGCGGCGACGCCATGTTCGCGCACGGCTACACCTTCGGCGGCCACCCGGTATCGTCGGCCGTGGCGCTGGCCAACCTCGACATCTTCGAGCGCGAGGACCTGCTCGGCCACGTCTCCAGGAACGAGCCGCTGTTCAAGGAGACCCTCGACGGCCTGCGCGATCTGCCGATCGTCGGCGACGTGCGCGGCTCGGGCTACTTCTGGGGCATCGAGCTGGTCAAGGACAAGGCCACCAAGGAGACGTTCTCCGCCGACGAGTCGGAGCGGCTGCTGCGCGGCTTCCTGTCCAAGGCGCTGTTCGACGCGGGCCTCTACTGCCGCGCCGACGACCGCGGCGATCCGGTCATCCAGCTGGCGCCCCCGCTGATCGCGGGGCCCGAGGAGTTCGCCGAGATCGGGTCGATACTCCGTGGCGTGCTCACCGAAGCGTGGACGCGTCTGTAGAGGCCCGACAGAACCACCCCTCAGTCCGGTACGACGGCGTGCCGGTTTCGCGAAAGGATCAACCATGAAGATCGGCGTCCCTGCCGAGGTCAAGAACCACGAATATCGCGTCGCCGCCACGCCCGCCGGAGTTCACGAGCTGGTGCGCCACGGCCACGACGTCCTGGTCCAGCGGGGTGCGGGCCTGGGCTCGCACATCCCGGACGAGGAATATCTCTCGGCGGGGGCGAAGATCCTCGACGGTGCCGACGCCGTATGGGGCGAAGCGGAGATGGTGCTCAAGGTCAAGGAGCCCATCGCCGAGGAGTACCACCGGCTGCGTGAGGGCCTCGTGCTCTTCACGTACCTGCACCTGGCCGCCTCGCGCCCCTGCACGGACGCGCTGCTGAAGGCCAGGACGACCGGCATCGCGTACGAGACCGTCCAGGTGGGCAACGCGCTGCCGCTGCTCGCCCCGATGTCCGAGGTCGCCGGCCGCCTCGCGCCGCAGGTGGGCGCCTACAACCTGATGCGCTTCAACGGCGGCCGCGGCATCCTGCCGGGCGGGGTGCCCGGTGTCGCCCCGGCCAAGGTGGTCGTGATCGGCGGTGGCGTGTCCGGACTCAACGCCGCGCAGATCGCCGTCGGCATGGGCGCCGACGTCACCGTGCTCGACACGAA
Organism: Nonomuraea sp. NPDC051941; assembly: GCF_044593615.1. Lineage (NCBI taxonomy): Bacteria > Bacillati > Actinomycetota > Actinomycetes > Streptosporangiales > Streptosporangiaceae > Nonomuraea > Nonomuraea sp. NPDC051941. Next base: position 68,390 of record NZ_JBIUCF010000011.1, on the reverse strand, counting down.
CATCGACCGCCTGCGCTTCATCGACGCCATCTACCAGGGCCGGCTCAAGACGCTGGTCTCGACGTCGTACGCGATCGAGCAGGAGGTCCTGCAGGCCGACCTGGTCATCGGCGCGGTGCTGATCCCCGGCGCCAAGGCCCCGACGCTGGTCTCCAACGACCTGGTCTCGCGCATGAAGCCGGGCTCCGTTCTCGTCGACATCGCCATCGACCAGGGCGGCTGCTTCGAGGACTCGCGCCCGACCACGCACGCCGAGCCGACGTACAAGGTGCACGAGTCGGTCTTCTACTGCGTGGCCAACATGCCGGGCTCCGTGGCCAACACCTCCACGTACGCCCTGACGAACGCGACCCTCCCGTACGCGGTCAAGCTGGCCGACCTGGGCTGGCGCGAGGCGCTCAGGACGGACGCCGGCCTCGCAGGCGGGCTCAACACGCACGACGGCCTGCTCACCAACGGGCCGGTGGCCGAGGCGCTCGGCCTGCCGTTCACCCCGGTGACCGAACTGGTGTGACGAGGAGCGCCCGGGCGTGCGCCGATCAGCGCACGCCCAGGCGCTTGCGCAGGTCGCGGGCCGTGGCCAGCACGTACTCGATCTCGCCGCAGCTCGGCCACGGCGCGGTCCCGGGACGCAGCAGCGTGCCGCGCACCGACGCCAGGTGCTCGATCGCGCTCGGGTGCAGCCCGCTGCGCCCCACCAGCCACCCGATCACGTCGGAGTGGTCGTGCAGCGGCCGGGTCACCAGATCCCACGTGCCGAGCACCTCGGTCAGGTCGCCTACGTCCAGCGCGGCGCCGCCCCTGCGGCCGGTGGCCGCCGCGGCCAGCTCGGCCCTGGCGGCCAGCTCCGGTTCGGCGTGCCGCCCCCATGTGGGCGGCGGCGGATCGGACAGCCATTCCTGGGCCTCGCCCAGCTCACCGGCCACCGACAGCAGCCCGCCCAGCTCGACGGCGGCCCCGCGGTGCCCGGCCCGCGCCGCCTGCCGGAACCAGTGCTGCCCGCCCGCCAGGTCGCCGAACTCGGCGATCAGCAGCAGGCCGTAGTTGAAGGCCGCCTCGGCGTCCCCGCCGGCCGCCGCCCGGCCGAACCAGTGGCTGGCCGCCGCGCAGTCCCTCAGCTCGACGCAGACGAACCCGGCCATCCGCTGGTCGTAGCCGCGCCCGGCGCCGGCGGCCTGCTCGAACCAGGCGCGGGCGATCCGCAGGTCGCCCATGGACAGCGCGATCTCGCCGAGCTGGGAGGCGGCGCCCGGGTGCTCGCTCTTGGCGGCCAGCCGGTAGTAGGCCTCCGCGCCCTCGGGGTCGCGGCTGGCGTGCAGGTAGAGGCCCATGCAGTACGCCGAGTCCGGGTGGCCGCCCCTGGCCGCGTACTCCCACCAGCGCACGGTCTCCTCGTCGTCGCCCGTCGCGTAGGCCAGGAAGCCCAGGTCGTGCGCCGAGGCCATGTCGCCTTCCGCGGCCGCCGTGCGGTGCCACTCGCGGGCCGCCGCCAGCTCGCCCGCGTCCTCGCACATTAGCGCCAGCCTGCGGGCCGCGGTGCTGGAGCCGCCGTGGGCGGCGACCTCGTACCAGCGCCGGGCCCTGTCGGGGTCTCCGCGCTGCTCCAGCAGGAGCGTCGCCAGGTTGCTCGCCGCCTCGGCGTCGCCGGCGCCGGCCGCGAGCTCGTACCAGCCGACGGCATCCACCAGGCTGCCGTGCATCTCGTGCCAGACACCCAGGTTGTACGCACTGTCCAGGTTGCCGCCCTCGGCCGCCCGCTCCCACCAGTGCTTGGCGGCCGCGCGGTCGCCGTGCTGGGCATAGAGCTTGCCGAGCCGGTGCGCGGCCTGCGCGTCGCCGGCTCCCGCGGCGGCCAGCAGCTCGGGCTCGTCTCCCACGCGCGGCGCCGGTATGGACGGCGCCGCGACCTCTCCTTGCCAGGCCATGGCGACCAGCGTGGCACGTGATCGCGTGATCACGAACGGTAATCGCCGACATGGCGTCACGAGAAGTCGATGAAGCCCGTGTACATGCCCATCCCGCACACGTACCGCAGCGCGCCCTTCGGCTGCGGCGGCAGGCGTACGGTGGCCGGCAGCGCGACGTCGCGCCCGCCGATCGTGACCGTGCCGGTGCACCCCCGGTCGACCAGCTTGAACACCACCTCGACCGGCGCTCCGGCGCGGGCCGCCACGACGGCCGGCCGGTAGCCCTCGCGGGTCGCCCAGACCGTCACGATCTGCTCGCCGGAGCCCGCCGTGGCGGGCAGGGGCCTGGACGCGGCCGGCGGGGTGCCGCCGATCCAGCCGCCCAGGGTGAGCCCGGCGCCGACGGTCCAGAGCCCGGCGGCGACGGCCACGACCGCGGCGAGCCGGGCCAGCCGGGTGCGCGAGACGCGCCGCAGCACGTACCCGAGCAGCGCGAACGCCGGAGCGGTGCCGAGCACGAACCCCGCCATGGCCGCCGCCCCCGCCACCGGGGAGCCGCTGGAGATCGCGATCATCTCCATGCCGAGGGTCACGCCGCAGGGCACCAGGATGGTGGCCGCGCCCAGCATCGGCGCCTTGTAGCGCGAGGGGGCGCCGGCCTCGGGCTTGGCCGCGCACTGACCGCGCCGCATCAGCCGGACCGCGAAGACGATCACCGTGAGCCCGGCCGTGACGAGCAGCACCGCGCGGGCCGCGGGCGGGAGGCTGACGGCCGAGCCGAGCAGCCCGAGCAGCGCTCCGGCCGTGGTGTACGAGACCAGCCGCCCCGCCAGGAACCAGCCGACCAGCGCGGGATCGCGCCCGTGGCAGTGATCGACCAGGCCCATGAGCAGGCTGCCCTGCGCCGCGGTGCACGAGGCCGTCCCCGCCACCAGCCCGGCGGCGACTCCGCCGGCCAGCAGGGTGACGGCGCTCAGCGGGCGAGCGCCAGACTGTCCAGAGACCCGCTCTTGGCGGCCTCGACGATCGAGCCGAACTGGTCGAGGCTCATCTCCACGCGCTGCCCGAAGTCGTCGGTGATGACCACCTGGCGCTCGACGGGCGCCGTTTCGTCCACGAACAGCTCGGGGCACCCGCAGCTGCACTGGCCGCAGAACCTGGCGACGGATCGCATACCTGTCCCCGCTCTCTATGTATCCGGTACACGAACCGTAACGCCGGTCCCTGAATGCGGCCAGTGACAGTAATTGCACCCTTAGTGATGTTTAGGATGTCCAGCCCTTGAGAACGGACACCTTCTCGAAGTACTCGTCCTCGCCCATCTCGCCGCGGGCGTACCGCTCGGCGAGGATCCGCTCCGCCGCGGCGGTGGGCGACGCGGCAGCCGCGACGTGCGCGTGGCGCGGCCCCCACCAGCCCTTGTGCCGGGCCGTGATGGCCAGCGCGACGACGGCGACCCAGAACAGGCCCCAGAAGAACGGGATGATCGGCCAGAAGCTGTGCATGTCTCCTCCTTGACGTGATGCCTTTCAGCGTGCCGGTCGGAGGGGCGGGCCGAATCGCACGTCAGGTCCTGTTCGGAGTCAGCCCGGGGGAGTGTTCACGCGGGTCGCCCGTACGCCTGTGGGGGTAGTGCGCCGGTGCGTTTGACCGTCCGGAGGACGGGGGCGGTCTCCAGCGTCTGGACGGCGTCCAGGGCGCTCACCCGTTCGGTGAGGTAGCGGTACAGGTCGGCGTTGTCGCGGCAGATGGCGGTGGCGAGGAGGTTGGTCGGGCCGGTGGTGACGCTGGCGAAGGAGATCTCGGGGTGGCCCGCGAGGGCCCCGGCCACGTGGAGCAGCTCGGAGGGGCGCACGGCCATCCACAGCCGGGCCTCGGCGCGGTAGCCGAGCAGCCTGGGGGAGTAGTCGAGCTGGATGGTGAGCGCGCCGGACCCGCGCAGCTGGCGCAGCCGGCGCTTGGCCGTGGCCTCCGACCAGCCGGTGGCCCTGGCCAGCTCCGTGTACCCGGCCCGGCCGTCCCTGGCCAGCACGTCCAGGAGGCGGTGGTCCTCTTCCTGGAGGATGATGCCGTCCGATCCGGTACGCGGCTCGGGGCGCAGCAGGTCGGCCTGCTCCGCGGTGAGCCAGGCCAGGCCCTGCCAGCCGTCGGGCAGGGCGAAGCCGCGCAGGAGCGAATGCGCGGTCATGGACAGGACGCGGCTGGTCCGGGGCAGCTTCTCCAGCAGGACCGTGTCGGGCGACTGGGCGAAGCACGAGATCTCGGTGCCGCCGGACAGCAGGTGCACCCAGTACGTGTCGGGCCTCCTGGCCAGGGCCTCGGCGATGGCGGTGCCCGCGTCGGGCGTGCAGCGTACGCGGATGGTCCACGGCGTGTAGCCGAGGAGCGCGCCGTCGAGGCCGCCCACCACCCTGATCACGCCGGCCGCCGTGAGCCTGCGGTAGCGGCGGGCGACGGTCTGCTCGGAGACGCCGAGCACGTCGGCGATCCTGGCGAAGGGGGCGCGGCCGTCGAGCTGGAGCGCGTGCACCAGACCGCGGTCCACGCCGTCGAGTTCGGCGGATTCCATCCGTTCAGGCTAATGCTCTGGAGGAAAGCCACCGAATATCGTGAAAAATTGGGGCAGCTTCGGCCCGCGGGCCAACCTTGAACCCATGATTCTCGTCACAGGAGCCACCGGAAACGTCGGCCGCCAGGTCGTCAACCAGCTCGTCGAGGCCGGCCACCCCGTACGCGCCATGACCCGTGACCCCTCCCGGGCGGCCCTGCCGGCGGCCGTCGAGGTGGTCAAGGGCGACCACGAAACCATCGACCGGTGCTTGGACGGCGTCGAGTCGGTCTTCCTCATCTGGCCCTTCCACACCGCGGACCTCGCCCCCGCCGTGGTCGGTGCGATCAGGCGACATGCCCGCCGCGTCGTCCTGCTCTCCTCGGGCGCGGTACGCGACCAGCCCGACTCGTCCGTCGGCCTTTCGCACAACGAGCTCGAACAGCGCGTCGAGCAGTCGGGCCTGGCCTGGACCATGCTCTGGCCCAGCACGTTCGCCGCGAACGCGTTCTGGTGGCGCGACCAGATCCGCTCGGGAGACGTGGTGCGCGGCGCGTTCGGCGCGGTGCCGATGGCGATGCTGCACGAGCGCGACATCGCCGCCGTGGCCGTACGGGCGCTGACCACGGACGGCCACGACGGGGCCCGCTACGCGCTGACGGGGCCGCAGGTGCTGACCCAGGTCGACCAGGTGCGGATCCTCGGCGACGCGCTCGGGCGCCCGCTGCGCTGGCAGGAGCTCTCCAGGGAGGAGGAGCGGCAGCGGCTGCTGGCGGACGACTCCTTCCCCGACTCGTTCGTGGACGCGCTGCTCGACGGCTACGCCCAGATGCTCGACGGCCCGCCACCTGTCCTGACGAACACGGTCGAGGAGGTGACGGGCCGGCCCGCGCGGTCCTTCGCCGAGTGGGCGAAGGACCACGTGGGCGACTTCTAGGGAGCCACCACCAGCGCGCTGCCGCCGCCGCGGCGGACAGGCTCGGCGACGGCCTGGATCCGGCCCCGGCCGACGAACTCCAGCGCCGTCGCCGCCCCGATCTCCGGGTTGAGCGCGAAGCTGTGCCCCTTGGCCTCCAGCTCGGTCCGATACTTGTCCAGGAACGCCTGCTCGGCCTGGGTCTGCGCGGTGTTGCGCTGCGTGGCGCGCGGCGCGGCGAGCGCGTCCGGCAGGCTCATCCCGAACTCGTACCGGTTGACCAGGATCTGCAGCACGGTCGTGATGATGGTCGAGCCGCCCGGCGAGCCGACCGCCAGCACCGGCCTGCCGTGCTCGAACACCAGCGTCGGCGACATCGACGAGCGGGGACGCTTGCCGGGGCCGGGCAGGTTGGGGTCGCCGGGCGCCGGGCCGAACGTGAAGTCGGTCAGCTCGTTGTTGAGCATTACGCCGCGTCCGGGCACCACGATGCCGTTGCCGCCGGTGGACTCGATGGTCAGGTTGTAGGCGATCACGTTGCCCCAGCGGTCGGCGATGACGAGATGGGTGGTCTCGGGGCCTTCGTCCGCGATCGGGGTGGCGGTGCCGGTGGGCTGGGCGCAGGGCTCGTACGAGCCGTCCGGGCTGCCGGGGGCCGCCGGGTGGGCCGTCGCCCGGTCGCCGATCAGGCAGGCCCGCTCCTTGGCGAAGCCGTCGGACAGCAGCTCCTTGAGCGGCACGCCGGGAATGTCGCCGACGTACTTGCCGCGGTCGGCGAAGGCCAGCCGGGACGCCTCCAGGTATTCGTGCAGGCCCACCTGAGGAAGAGCCTCAAGGATGTTGAGCGCCTCGCCGACTGTCGAGCCGCCGGAGGACGGGGGCGCCATGCCGTACACGTCCTTGCCCTTGTAGGAGATCTTGGTGGGCTCGCGCAGGAGCGCGCGGTAGGCCCGCAGGTCGGACAGCTCCATCAGGCCCGGCCGGACGTTGCGGGTGCTGCCGGGGGTGACCGGCGGCTGCTTGACGGTGGCCACGATCTCCTGGCCGAGCCGGCCGCCGTACAGCCAGCCGGGGCCGCGCTTGCCGAGCTCGCGGTACGTGGCCGCCAGCTCGGGGTTCCTGAACACCGAGCCGACGGGCGGCGGGGCGCCGTTGGGGAGGTAGAGCTTGGCCGTGGAGGTGATGTCCTTGAACCGGGCCGCGTTGTCGGCGGTCTGCTGGTGGAAGGTCTGGTCGACGACGAAGCCCTTGGAAGCCACGTCGATGGCGGGCTGGAGGGCCTCTTTGAGGGAGATCGTGCCGAACTTGCGGAGGGCCAGGTCCCAGTTCGCGACCGTGCCGGGAATGCCCGCCGACAGGCCGCTGGTGACGCCCTCCTCGAACGGGATGCCTTCTAACGTGGTCGAGGTCATGGCCTGCGGGGCGGTCTCACGGCCGTCGATCGTGAAGACCTTGCGCTGCCTGGCGTCGTAGTACACCATGAAGCCGCCGCCGGCCAGGCCCGCGGAGTACGGCTCCGTGACGCCCAGCACCGCGCCCGCGGCGACGGCGGCGTCGACGGCGTTGCCTCCCCTCCTGAGCACGGCGATGGCGGCCTTGCTGGCATCGAGGTCGACGGTGGCGACGGCGCCGCCGTACCCCTCCGCGACCGGGACCTTCTGTTGGGGCCCGGCCAGCGCGGGCGGGGCCGACACGAGCGTGATGAGGACTGCTGCTGCGGGGACGATCACTCGGCGCATGGTCCCTACGATGGCCCACGTACGCCCGTCGCGGTAGGCCCCCCTCACACGCTGGGATGATGCGCAGGTCAGAGCGCTGATCTAGCGTAGGGGTCGTGCGAGGAAAGTTCGGATTCGATCCTTATCTCGCCCTCATCGTGGCGGCCGCCCAGTTCGTCATCGCCAAGGGGGCGTCCTGGGGGCAGCGGTTTCTCAGGGAGCCGCTCGACCCTTACGCGTACGGGCTGCTGCTGATCGGGCCGCTGGCGATCCTGCTGCACCGCCGTTTCCCGCTGCTCACGACCGCCGCCGCGCTCGGCGCGTGCGACCTCTACCTGGCCGGCGGGTACGCCTACGGCCCCAGCTTCATCAGCCCCGCGATCCTGCTGTTCCTGCTGGTCACGCGGGGCAAGAGGGCGATGGCCTGGTTCATGGCGGGGATGACGGTGCTGTCGTTCCTCACCTACGCCTGGCTGATCGGCAACCGCGACCTCTTCCACAGCGTGTGGATCCTCACGTTCATCATGCTGCTCATGGTCGTGGCCGAGCTGGTCAGGATCGTCAGGGAGCGCCGGGCCGAGCGTGAGCGCGTCGCCGAGGAGGAGTCCAGGCGGCAGGCCAGCGAGGAGCGGCTGACCATGGCGCAGGAGCTGCACGACGTGCTCGCGCACAACATCTCGCTCATCCACGTGCAGGCGTCCACCGCGCTGCACCTCATCGACGACAACCCCGACCACGCCAAGACCGCTCTGGCCACCATCAAGACGGCGTCCAAGGAGGTTCTGGGCGAGATGCGCTCGGTCCTGAACGTCCTTCGCGAAGGGGCGCCCCGTTCCCCCACGGCCGGGCTCGACCGCCTCGACGACCTGATCGAGCGCTCGGGCATGGACGTGACGCTCAAACGCGTCGGCTCGCGGCCGTTGCCGCCGCAGGTGGAGCGGGCCGCGTACCGGATCGTGCAGGAGTCGCTGACCAACGCCGCCAGGTACGCGCCCGGCTCGTCGGTGAGCGTGCGCCTGGAGTACGGCGAGCAGGAGCTGGCCATCCACGTCACGGACACCGGCGCGACGACCGCCCCCGTGCTGTCCGAGGCGGGCAGCGGCAACGGCATCCCCGGCATGCGCGAGCGGGCCTCCGCGCTGGGCGGCACGCTGGTCGCCGGGCCGTCCGGCACGGGGTTCCAGGTCGAGGCCCGGCTGCCACTACCCGAGGAGACCTCATGATCAAGGTGCTGCTGGCCGACGACCAGGCGCTGGTCCGGGCGGGCTTCAAGGCGCTGCTCGACGCCCAGCCGGACATGACCGTGGTGGCCGAGGCCTCCGACGGCGCCGAGGCGGTCCGCCTGGCGGGCGAGCACCAGCCGGACGTGGTGCTGATGGACATCCGCATGCCCGGCATGGACGGCCTGACCGCCACCCGGCAGATGCCGCAGGGGCCGCACATCATCATCCTGACGACGTTCGAGCTGGACGAGTACGTCTTCGAGGCGCTGCGCGGCGGGGCCAGCGGCTTCCTGGTCAAGGACACCGAGCCGGCCGAGCTGATCCAGGCCGTCCGGGTGGTGGCGGCGGGGGAGGCGCTGCTGTCGCCGAGCGTGACGCGCCGGCTGATCGCCGAGTACGCCTCCCGGGCCAAGGAGCCCGTCGCCGCCGACGGCCTCGACCAGCTCACCGAGCGCGAACGCGAGGTGCTCGGCCTGGTCGGGACCGGCATGACGAACGACGAGATCGCGGCCAAGCTGTTCATGTCACCGGCGACGGCCAAGACGCATGTGAGCCGCGCCATGATGAAGCTGCACGCCCGCGACCGCGCCCAGCTCGTGGTGATCGCCTACGAATCGGGCCTGGTCAAGCCGGGGTGGCTGTGAGCCCGAACCACTCCTGGGCCGCTTCGGCGAGCCCTTCGGTGCCCGCCCAGGCGACGTAGCCGTCGGGGCGGATCAGCAGCGCATCGGTGGGCGGGTCGTCGGCGCGGGCCCTGACCACGTCGATCCAGTCGTCGTCCAGCGTCGCGCCGCCGCCCAGGTCGAGCAGCACGGGCCGGCCCTCGTGCATGAGCTCGGCCACCCGCCGCCCGCCGGACAGCGCCAGATCCGGGACGAACCGGCCCACCAGCGGGTGCGCGGCCGGGCCGTACCGGACGCCGGAGTCGTGCAGCAGCCCGGCCACGTGCCGCAGCGGCTCCTCGAAGGCGAACACCTCGGTGAGCAGCTCCCGCAGCGCCGCCCCGTCCTCGCCCTCCAGCCGGTCGAGCACCGCCTGTGCCCGCGTCTGCATGAGGGCGCGCTCGGCGACCGGCCGCCGCTCGGACTCGTACGTGTCCAGGAGCCCGTCGGAGGCCCGCCCCAGGAGCGCGGCGGCCAGTTTCCAGCCGAGGTTGGCCGCGTCCGTCATGCCGACGTTGAGCGCCGAGCCGCCCGCGGGGAACAGGTGCGCGGCGTCCCCGGCCAGGAACACCCGCCCCGCCCGGTACCGCTCGGCCAGCCGCGCCTGCGCGACCGTGCTGGACAGCCAGATCGGCCGAGCTCCGTCGCCCAACGGCAGGTCCCGGCCCAGCACGCGGCGCACGGCCGCCCGGAAGTCCTCCGGCGTCACGGGGCCGTCGCCGGGAGCCCCCTTTTCGCGCACACCGGCGATCAGCACGCCGTGCTGGAGCGAGGTGAGCAGCAGGCGGCCGTTCGGGGTGCGGTTCCAGCCGGGCGCCAGGCCATCGGTCTCCAGTGCCTCGAAGACGCCCGTGTCCGCGCCGGTCGCGAAGTGCCCGAGGCGCAGCACCTCGTCGTCGGTCGTGCCGGGGAAGCCGATCCCGGCCTCCCGCCGTACGCTGCTGCGCCCGCCGTCGCAGCCCACGACGTAGCGGGCCCGCATCCGCGTGCTGTCCGCGAGCTCCAGCGTCACCCCCTCCTCGTCCTGGGCCAGCGAGAGCACCTCGCGGCCCCGCCTGATCTCGGCTCCGAGCTCCTTGGCGCGCTCGGCGAGCAGCTGCTCCATCCGCGGCTGCTGGATCATCAGCAGCCGTAACGGCAGGTCGGCCGCCCCCGCGAAGCGCAGCGGCACCGAGCCGAACGGGAACCCGGGCGGCCGCCCGGCGAACGGGCTGCCCGCGCTGAAGCGCTCCAGCAGGCCGCGGTGGTCGAGCAGGTCGACGATCTGCCCGCCCAGGCCGTTGGCCCTGGGCAGCTCGCTCGGTTCCGGCCTCTTGTCCAGCACGATCGGGCGGACTCCCGCCAGGCCCAGCTCGCACGCGAGCATGAGCCCCACGGGTCCCGCCCCCACGATCAACATGTCATCCATGCCTGTCAGGCTAGATTGACAAATCGGCGGCTGTCAATCTAGCCTGACAGGGTGGACGTAACAGAGCTCTCCGAACGGATCAGGTCGAACGACCCGGCCTTGGGCCTGCGGGCGGTGGGCGCGCTGCACCGGCTGGCCGAGCAGGTCGAGGCGGTGTCGGTGGCGCTGGCCAGGGAGCAGGGCTGGACCTGGGAGCAGATCGGCGACGCGCTCGGCATGTCACGGCAGTCGGTGCACGCCAAATACGGGAAGTGAGGGGTTCGCGATGTTCGGCTTTGAGAAGAGCCGGTTCGGCGTGATCGTCAAGGCCGCGTTCGACGAGGCCAGGCAGCGGGGCGACCGGCGGCTGGGCACCGAGCACCTGCTGCTCGGCGTCCTGCACGACGCGGACCTCGCCCGCGCCCTCGGCGTGGACGTGGCGGGCGCGCGGGCCGCGCTCGACGAGCTCGACCGGGCGGCGCTGCGCATGCTCGGCCTGGAGGTCGGGGACCTGCTGCCGCGGACGCCCCGCAAGCACCCGCAGGTGCCCGGCACCGCGCTGACGTCGAGCGCCCGCGCCACCATCAACCAGGCCATCAAGGCCACGACGATGAAGACCAGGGCGGTCGAGGCGCCCCGGCAGCTGGTGTTCGCCCTGCTGGCGCAGGGGCGGCCCGACCCGGTCGCGGGGCTGATCGACCACCTCGGCATCGACCGAGCGGCGGTACGCGGCCGCTGCGCATGATGCGGAGCGTATGACGAAATTTGGTTGAACGTCCGGCGGGGCCGCTGACAAGGTCGAAGAATGAGCCGTACGTACGACGACCTCGTCCAGGAGGCCGCCACGGTCTCCGTGGACGGCTGGGACTTCTCCTGGCTCGACGGCCGGGCCAGCGAGGAGCGGCCCTCCTGGGGGTACGCCAGGCTGCTCGGCGAGCGGATGGCCGGGGCCGAGGCCGCGCTCGACGTTCAGACCGGCGGGGGCGAGATCCTGGCCGGCGTGCCCACGCTGCCGGCGGTGACCGTGGCCACCGAGTCCTGGCCGCCCAACCTCAAGCTGGCCGCCTCGCGGCTGCGCCCGCGCGGGGCGTGGGTGGTGGCCGACGACGACGATCCGCGCCTGCCGTTCCGGGACGGCGTCTTCGACCTGGTCACCAGCCGCCATCCGGTGGAGACCTGGTGGGAGGAGATCGCCCGCGTGCTGCGCCCCGGCGGCGTCTACTTCTCGCAGCAGGTCGGGCCGTGGAGCGTCGCGGAGCTGACGCACTACTTCATGGGCCCCCACGACGGCTCCTCCCGCGACCCCGACCGGGCCAGGGCGGCGGCCGAGTCGGCCGGGCTCGAGGTCGTGGACCTGCGGTTCGAGCGGCTGCGGATGGAGTTCTGCGACGTGGGGGCGGTGATCTACTTCCTGCGGAAGGTGATCTGGATCGTGCCGGGCTTCTCGGTCGAGCGGTACGCGGACCGGCTGCGCGAGCTGCACGACCGGATCGAGGCGGAGGGTCTGTTCGTGGCGCATTCCTCCAGGTTCCTCATCGAGGCGAGGAAGCCCGGTGGCCCGGCTGCGTGACGTGGTGGTCGACTGCCGCCACCCGGCATCGCTGGCCAGGTTCTGGGCGGCGGCGCTCGACGGTTACGCCGTGGCGCCGTACGACGAGGCCGAGTTGGCGCGGCTGCGCGGCGAGGGCATCGAGGACCCCGAGGACGACCCCACGGTGCTGGTCGAGGGCGGGCCGCCACGACTGTGGTTCCAGCACGTGCCCGAGCGCAAGGTCGTCAAGAACCGGCTCCACCTCGACCTGAGCGCCGACGACCTCGACGCCGAGATCGACCGGCTGCGCGGGCTGGGTGCCACGCTGCTGGCCACGTACGACGACTGGGTGACGCTGGCCGACCCGGAGGGCAACGAGTTCTGCGTGTTTCCTCAGTAGATGAGCTCGTACGCGCTGGGTTTGACCCTTCTGGTGCGCGTCCAGTACTCGAAGGTGAAGCCCGGCCAGATCGTCCGGTTCACTCCGTGCTCGTCCAGATACCAGGAGTCGCAGCCGCCCGCGTTCCAGACGAGGGGGTCGAGCCGTTCGCGCAGGCGGCGGGCGAACGCCCGCTGGGCGCCCGGCTTGACGTCCACGGCCCTGGCCTGCGTCCTCGACAGCAGGCGCAGGCAGTCGATGATGTAGCGGACCTGCGACTCGATCATGAACACGACCGAGTTGTGCCCGAGGCCCGTGTTGGGGCCGAGCAGGAAGAACAGGTTCGGGAAGCCGGACGTGGCGATGCCGTAGTAGGTCTCGATGCCGTCCTGCCAGGCGTCCTGGAGCTTGCGGCCGCCCTTGCCGACGATGTGCTGCTCCTGCAGCGCGTCCACGACCTTGAAGCCGGTGCCGTAGACGATCGCGTCGACCTCGTGCTCGGCACCGGAGGAGTCCACGATCGAGCGCGGCCTGATCTCGGTGATGCCGTCGGTCACCAGCTCGACGTTGTCCCTGGTGAGGGCGGGATAGTAGTCGCTGGAGATGAGGATGCGCTTGCAGCCGATCAGGTAGCCGGGGGTGAGCCTGCGGCGCAGGTCCGGGTCGGGGACCTGGGCTTCGAGATGCCTGAGGGCCAGCTTCTCGTGGGCCTTCATCAGGCGCGGATCGACGGTGAAGCCGAGCGCCCGCGTCTCCAGAGCCCAGTAGATGGCGTTGCGCATGGTCCTGGCCAGGCCGGGCAGGCCGAGGATCCGGCGTGTGGTGGGGGTGATGGCGAAGTCCGGCTTGGGGTGGATCCATGGGGGAGTGCGCTGGAAGACCGTCAGGTGGCTCGCGGCAGGCGCGATCTGGGGGACGAACTGGATGGCGGAGGCGCCGGTGCCGATGACGGCCACGCGCTTGCCGGTCAGGTCGATCGAGTGGTCCCACTCGGCGGAGTGGAAGGCGGGGCCGGTGAAGGACTCGCGCCCCGAAATTTCGGGAAATTTCGGTATATGTAGGGCACCGATGGCCGACACGACGGCGTTCACCCGCAACGTCGCCCCGTCGTCCGTGGTGACCGACCAATCGCGCCGGCCGTCGTCGTACTCGAGCGCGACGACGCGCTTGCCGTACCGGATGTGCGGGGTCACGCCGTACTTGTCGGCGCACGAGCGCATGTAGTCCCAGATCTCCTCCTGCGGGGAGAACATGCGGGACCAGCCCGGGTTCAGCTCGTACGAGTAGGAGTACATGTGCGAGGGGACATCGCACGCGCAGCCGGGATAGGTGTTGTCCCGCCAGGTGCCGCCCAGGTCGGCGGCCTTCTCCAGGATGACGAAGTCGTGGTACCCCGCCTCTTTGAGCTTGATGGCCATGCCGATCCCGGCGAACCCGGACCCGATGATCGCTAACCCTGGCATCTGACCTCCCGGGGTGGCGCTTATTGGACGCTCAATCCAATGTAATAACCCGCCTCACCGAGGTCCAGAGCGACCCCCTCTCACGCCCTCCGCCCCTCACCCCGCTATCCGGCCCCGCCCCGGCCCCGCGCGCTCCCAGCCCCCGCGCCTGCTCGCGTGCCCCATCGCTCGTGCGCCCGCTCTGGTCCTTGCCGCTGTCCCGCTCCTGGGCGTCTCCAGCCTCACCGCCCCCAAGCGGCCGTTCGCTTGTTCGGTGGCCGTGGCGCGTTCCTGCGCAGGCGGGCACGTGGCGTGGCGGCTCTTGCCTGTGGGGTGCTGCGCCTCGGCAGAGGTCCTTGGGAGGCATTCGCCTCGCGGGCCGGAGCGGCGTCGGCAGGGGAGGCGGCAGGGAGGCGGGGTTGCCGAGGGCCCGCGCGTCGTTGGGCGGGCCGAAGGGATGATTGCGTGAACGGCGAGAAACCGCCACGGCCCCCGCGGCGGTTCGATCAGATCTGGGGTTACTTCAGCAGGAGGAAGGCGGCAACGCCGACGATCACGATCGCGACGACGACCGCGATGATCGGTACGACGGGGGACTTCTTGGGGGTGGCGGCGGCTTCCTGCTCGCGACGCTGAGCGAAAGCCTTGAACTGCTGAGTGTTGCCCGAAGGGTCGATATGCTGGTCAGACATGGCCAGCAGCCTAGCGTGAGCGCCTGTGTCGTTTGCACTGTTTGTTGGTATCGGTAGGCATGGGCTGATTAGGGGACCACCCCACCCGGCGGATAGCTTTGAAACATGCTGCGGACCCTGTTCTCCCCCCGTCTCATGGGGTTGCACCTGCTCACGATCGGGGTCCTCGTCGCGTTCATCCTGCTCGGGCGCTGGCAGCTCGGCGTTTTCCAGGATTCGGGAAAGCCGCACGCCTCCACCGATCCCGGGCCCGTCGCGGTCGGCACGCTCGCCCAGGTGGGCCCGCAGCTGAGCGGTGAGCTCGTGGGCCGCAAGGTCACGGCGGAGGGGGTCTACGAGGCAGGCCGCCAGCTCCTGGTCGCCGACCGGCGGGCCGACGTCGACGCCCCCGGCGGCAACGTCTCGCGCGATCGCGGCTACTGGGTGCTCACGCCGCTCCGGCTCGACGACGGCACGCTGATGCCGGTGGTACGGGGCTGGACCGCCAAAGCGGACGACCCGGCGGTCTCCGTGGTGCCGCAGGGCAAGGTCACGGTGGCCGGGCGGCTGCGGCCGCAACAGGGCACCGACAGCGTGCAGCGGCGCGCGGAGGGTCTGCCCGCCGGTCAGGTGCAGACGGTGTCCACGGGCGAGCTGGTCAACCTGTGGAGCGGTCAGCAGGTACGCGCAGGCTTCGTCGTCGCGCAGCCGCCGTCCGGCTCGCTGGCGCAGGTCGAGATCCAGCCGCCGGTGGTGGGAGGCACGCTGACCTGGCGTAACCTGGCATATGCCGCCAACTGGTGGATCTTCGCAGGATTCGCCGTATTCATGTGGTTCCACTTCGTACGCGATGCCGTACGAACCGATCGGGACCGTGCCAAGTCCCCTGAGATGGCTCTGGAAGGTTAATCGTGGAATCGGCTCTGAAGCCCTTCCGGGTGCTCGCGTACGTGGTCGGCTGCATGCTGCTCGTGCTCTGCGTGGCCATGGTGGTGCGTTACGGCTTCGGCGACCCGACGCTGTCGAAGGTCATCGCGCCCATCCACGGCGGGCTCTACATGCTCTACCTGGTCGCGGTCATGAACCTGGGCATGAAGGCGCGCTGGACGTGGCAGTACATGCTCGGCGTCATGGTCGGGGGCACGGTGCCGTTCCTGTCGTTCTACATCGAGCGCCGGGTGACCCAGCGCGTGCAGACGGAGCAGGCGGCGGCGACGGCGGAGGCCTGAGCGCGCGGCGGACGCCTGAGCCCGCAACGGACGCCTGAGCCCGCGGCGGAGGCCGTGTCACGGCCCCCGCCGCGCGGAGTTCAGTGGCCGATGCCGCGCCTGCGGGCCCTCTTGAGCCGCTCGCGCTGCGACGGGTCGAGCATCAGGTAGCCGACCACGGGAGCGGCGATCACGCCGAGGACGACCAGCAGGGTGATCCACCCGGTCCCGAAGATGATCAGGGAGAGCAGGACCGCGGCACCTGCGCCAATGGCGTACTTCTGGATTGGCGACATACTCAACTTCCTCCGAGCTGCTTCCGAACACGGAGCGCGTGCCCCGCCTCTCCTACATTCTGCGTCCCCTGTCCAACGAGTGAGCCCATCGCTTGGTTCCAATCGCGATGTATCTCAACGGGGGCGTCGTACCAACCGGAGGTCGCGGCGGAGCTCGTCCGGAGTGGGACGTTCCAACGGATTACCTGACAAAAGACGGAACAACACCTGAGCCAGCGCCCCCGCTCTGGTCAGCGGCGCGCCGGGTGAGGGCGGCACGCCCTCGACGGCGGTGAAGAGCGTGGCGCCCAGGGACCACAGGTCGGCGGCCAGGGTGGCGGAGGCCTCCGGGGCCGTGTAGGCCGGGAGCGTTCCCGACCTCAGCAGCGGGGTCAGATGGGCCCGGCCCCGGTCGTCGATGAGGACGTTGCCGGGCTGGATCCCGCCGTGGAACGCCTCCCCGGCCTGGAGCTGCTCGATCAGCGCGAGCCCCATCGCGGCCACCACGGGGATCGGCAGCGGCCCGAACAACCCGATGATCACGTCCAGCGGGCGGCTCACGGCCAGGAGTTCGAGGGTCTCGCGGATCACGTCCGTCGCCGGCGCCCCCGCCGGGTGGAGCATGGCTCTGATCAGTGTCCTGAGCGGGTCCGCGCCCTCCGCGGGCACCTGCCCCGGCGGGCGGCCCTCCACCGCGAAGTGCAGCGTGGCGGCCAGCGCCCACAGGTCCGCGGAAGGCAGCATGCTGAGACTGGGGAAGCCGAAGCCGGTGAGCACCGCCCGGCCCGTCGGGGTGAGCAGGACGTTGCCGGGCTCAACGCGCCCGTGTACGATCCCGGCCTCGTGCGCCGTCGTCAGGGCGGACAGGACGCAGACGCCGACCCTGGCCGCCTGCGCGACCGGCAGCGGGCGGCGGGCGCGTACGGTCTGCTCCAGCGACGCCCCCGACACGAACTCCATGACCAGCCACGGCGTCTGGTCCTCGATCACCACGTCGAGCACCCGCACGATCGAGGCGTGCCGGAGCCCGGACGCCCGGCGGGCCTCCTCCAGGGCGGCGTCGCGCAGCTCGGCCGGGACCCGCAGCTCCCTGACCGTGACATCGCGGTGCTCCGACTCGTCGAAGGCCAGCCGGACAGAGCCCGCGGCCAGGGGATTCAGCAGCCGGTAGCGACCGGCCAGCTTCCGGGTCTCACCCATGTCGAGGTGCACGATAGCGCAAGGCTGTCACGTCGCGTCACTGGCCAGCCAGGCCTCATGCGCCTCGTACAGTCTGCGCCAGAGCTTCTCCTTCTCCGGCCCGCTCACGTCCGTGAGCGGGAGCAGGAAGATGTCCGCCAGCGCCGCGTAGTAGTCGCGGGCGTCGTCCAAGGTCACCGAGAGCGTCCGGCCGCCGATGCGCTTCAGCTGGAGCCCGCGCAGGCTGTCCACGCCGTACGCGTCCCGTCGCTGGACGGTCGCGATGCGCACGAACCCGGACGTCGGCGACGTCGTCAAATGCCGGTGCATATCGACGAACGCCGACATGTCCGTCGGGGCCGGGCCGAAGTCCATGCCCTCGAACGAGCCGCTCGGATCGTGCTCGAACCGCCAGCCGCCCGGCGCGACCTCCGACGGGCGCAGGACGTACGTGAACGGCCCCTGCCCGTACGTGCCCTCGACCAGCGGCAGCGGCTCATGGAACCCGTCCCCGAGCCCGAGGTCGGTCAGCCAGGCACCGCCCGGATTGTCCTGCGACGGCAGGCCGCGTACGGTGAGCACCAGGTGGTTGGCGGTGATGCCGGGCTCGTCGCCGCGGTTCTGGACCCCGCCGACGTGCCTGGTCACGTCGTACCCCAGCGACCTGATCAGCTCGGAGAACGCGCCGTTGAGGTGGTAGCAGTAGCCGCCGCGCCCTCCGATGACGCGCTCGGCGGACTCGACGGGATCGACGGTGGTGGGGCGATCGAGCCAGATCTCCAGCGCCTCGTACGGCACCTTCTCGAGGTGCGCGGCGTGGAGCGCCCGCAGGTTCTCTGCGCTGGTGGGGGCGTTGAGGAGGCTGGGCAGGCCGATGCGGCGGAGGTATCCGGCTGTGTTCACCAGCCAAGTCTGCACTGTATGTGCACAAATTTAGGAGTGTCGTCTGCACAGGCCGCTTCTAGGCTTTCGTACGTGGCAGAGCAGCGACGCATCCTCGTGGTCGAGGACGATCAGACGATCGCGCTGGCCGTACGGAACCGGCTGGCCGCCGAGGGCTTCGACGTCAGGGTGGCCGGCGACGGGCAGGATGCCCTGATCCAGTACGGCAAGGCGGAACCGGACCTGGTGATCCTCGACCGGCTGCTGCCGGGGCTCGACGGGTTGGAGGTGTGCCGCCGGATGCAGGCGGCCAGGCCGGTACCGGTGCTCATGCTGACCGCGCTCGGCGAGGAGACCGACGTCCTGGTCGGGCTCGGCGTGGGGGCGGACGACTACCTGGCCAAGCCGTTCAGCATGCGCGAGCTCGTGGCCAGGATCCACGCGCTGCTGCGCAGGGTCGAGCGGGCGGCCCAGCTCGCGGCCGAGGACACGGTGATCAGGGTCGGCGAGGTCGAGATCGACACCGCGGCCCGCCGGGTGTTCGTCGGGGGCGCGGAGGCGCAGCTCACCAGGACGGAGTTCGACCTGCTGCGCCGGTTGGCGGAGCGCCCGGGGCAGGTGTTCGAGCGGGACCGGCTGCTGTCGGACGTGTGGGGCTTCTCGGAGGCGGCGGCGACCAGGACCGTGGACAGCCACGTCCGGGCGCTGCGCCGCAAGCTGGGCTCCGACGTGGTGCGCACGGTGCACGGCGTCGGCTACGCCCTGGTGCGGCGATGAGGCCGCTCGACTTCCTCGGCCGCATCAAGGTCAAGCTCGGCATCGTGATCGTGCTGGCCGTGGGGACCGCGTTCGTGGTGAACGAGGTCGGGCTCAACTCGGGCCTGTCCCGCGAGTTACGCATCGCGGTCGCCGTGGTCCTGGCGTTGATCATGGTGCAACTGCTGGCCACGGGGATGACCAAGCCGCTGCGCCAGATGGCCAGCGCCGCACAGACGATCGCCAAGGGCCTGTACGGGCTGCGCGTGACCGCCACGTCGCGCGACGAGGTCGGGGAGCTGGCCAGGGCGTTCAACGCGATGGCCGCCGACCTCGGCGAGGTGGACCGGCAGCGGCGCGAGCTCATCGCGAACGTCAGCCACGAGCTCCGCACCCCCATCACCGGCCTGCGCGCGGTCCTGGAGAACGTCGTGGACGGCGTCTCCGCCCCCGACCCCGTCACCATGCGGACCGCGCTCGCCCAGACCGAACGCCTCGGCCGCCTCGTGGCCCAGCTCCTGGACCTGTCGCGGCTGGACTCAGGCGTACGCCTGATCGAGCCCGAGGCCGTCGAACTGGCGCCGCTGGTCGAGCAGGCGGTGCGCGAGGGGGCGCTGGCCCGCGACGACGTCGAGATCCGGGCGTCGGTCCCCGCCGACCTGGTGGTGCGCGCCGACCCCGACCTGCTCGCGCAGGTCCTGGCGAACCTCCTCGACAACGCGGTACGCCACAGCCCCTCGGACGGGGTGGTGACCGTGACCGTCGCGGCGAAGGGGGCCGGGGTGCTGCTGGCCGTCGCCGACCGGGGGCCGGGGATCCCGGTCGCGGCCAGGGGGCGCGTGTTCGAGCGCTTCTCCCGGCTCGACGCCGGGCGGGCGGCCGACTCCGGGGGCGCCGGGCTGGGGCTGGCCATCGTGAAGGAGATCGTCGAGCTGCACGGGGGCTCCATTCGCATCGACGACTGTGCGGGTTGCCGCATGGTGGTCGATTTACCAGGGAGGACGACGATGGCGGATGTGCCGCTGGAGGGCGGTGAGCGGGGCACGGGGACCGAGCAGCTGCCGGAGGCTCTGGACGCCGCTGCCCCGACGACGGCGGGTCCCGAGACCCGCGATCGCGCCGCGGAGTTGGTGGTCACCGCCTCGGCTGAGGACGGCGCCGAGGTGGTGGGCCCGGCGGCCGACGCGGTCGAGGGCGGTGCGGCTTCAGGTGAAGGGTCCCGTGACGCCGCCGGAGTCGCGGCTCTCGTAGCCCTGGCCACGGTCGGTACGCCCGGCCGCCCCGCCGCCGAGAGCGAGACGGGCGCCGTCGTCGCGCCTGGGTCGGCGGCAGGGGTGGGAGTGCCCTCAGGGCTCGCAACCGGAGTGGGCGCGTCCGCGGGGCTCGCGGCGGGTGTGGGCGCGTCCACGGGGTTCGCGCCGGGTGCGGGCGCGTTCGCCGGTGGCGGGGGTGCTGGGCTCGCGGCGGGTGTGGGTGCGTCCGGTGGTGGCGTTGTGGCGGGGGGCACTGGGCGTGGTGCCGGGGTGCCGGCGGGCAGCGCGTTCGTCAGGATGATCGGGGGTGCGGTCATCGGTGTGCTGGTCGGGTTCCTGACCGGCCTGTTCGCCGCCGTGCTCGTCAGTGTGACCGTCAGCGACGGGATGGCCCTCGTCACGCTCGTCATGTGCACCGCGCTCATGGGCGCGGTCGGCGCGGGGATGGGGGCCGGGTCCGGACGCCGGGCGGCCGCGGCGGCCTACCAGTCGGCGCAGGTCGCGGCGTACCAGTCGGCGGCCCAAGCGGCGGCGGGCCAGGGGAGCCCGCAGGTTGCGGCGCCGCACCGGAGTCAGGGAGGCCCGCCGCCGCCCTACGTGCCGCCGCCCCTCTTCCCCAGGCCCGAGCTGCCCGACTCGCCCCGCTGGCTGCTGCCCGCGGCGGCCGGGGCCGGGGTGTTCGCGGCGGTGGCGTTGCCCGAGGCGCAGGTCGGGCTGGGGATCGTGCTGGTCGCCATGGTTCTGGGGGCGGCCGCGCTGCCTGCCGTGTTGCGGCGGATGACGCCGTGGACGGTGGCGTTCGGGCTGACGGCGTACTTCCTGATCTCGATGGCGGCGGTGCGCGACGCGGACTGGCTGGTCGCGATCCTGCTCGTGGCGGGGGCTGGTCTGGGCGCGCTGGCCGTGTCGGGAGCCGGGGCCGGGTGGCTCGGCGTGATCAGGGGCGGCGTGTCCGTGATGCTGGCGCTCGGCCCGGTGCCGTGGTTCCTGGCCCAGCCGCTGAAGAAGCTGACCGCCAGGCGGCGCTTCATGCCGATGCTGGCCGCCCTGGGCATCACGGCGGTGCTGCTCCTGGTGTTCGGGCTGCTGTTCGCCTCGGCGGACGCTGTGTTCGCCTCCTTCCTGGAACGCCTGACGACCGCGCCGGACTGGGCGGAGTCGGCGCCGGTGCGGATCTTCCTGTTCGGGCTGTTCGCCGTGCTGCTGGCCGCCGTGGTGCTGGTCGCGCTCAGGCCGGTGGTCGACCCCGTGGGGCCGGAGCCGAAGTTCACGGTGAGCAGGAGCGTCTGGATCGTGCCTCTCACGGCGGTGAACCTGCTGTTCGCCTCGTTCGTGGCGGTGCAGATCACGGCGCTGTTCGGCGGCAACACCTGGGTGCTGAAGACGGCCGGGCTCACCTATGCCGAGTACGCCAGGCAGGGGTTCTTCCAGCTCGTGGTGGTCAGCGTGTTCGTGCTGGGCATCGTGGCGGTCGCCAGCGGGATGCTCAAGGTCGAGCGGCGCGAACGCTGGCTGCTGGCCGTGCTGCTCGGCGTGCTGTGCGGGCTGACCATGGTGGTGCTGGCCTCCGCCCTGCACCGCATGAACCTCTACACCGAGGCGTACGGCCTGTCCAGGTTGCGCCTGTCCGTGCAGGCCACGGTGTGGTGGCTGGGAACGCTGTTCGCGCTGGTGCTGCTGGCGGGGGCGGCTCGGCTCCTGGGCCGCGGCTCCGGCTGGCTGCCGCGTACGGTCGTGCTGGTCACCGGGCTGGGCCTGGGCGCGTTCGCCATCGTGAACCCCGATCTCCAGGTCGCCCACACGCAGGTCGAGGTGCGCGGCGTGACCAAGCTGGACTCCGACTACCTGGGCGACCTCGGCGCGGAGGCCGTACCGGCGCTGGACAAGCTGCCGGAGCCGCAGCGAAGCTGCGTGCTGGCCGACGTGGTCGCGGCCAACGGCCTGTCCCGCCCCGACCCCTGGAACGGCTGGAACCTCGACCGGGCCCGGGCTCGCGCCGTGCTGGCCGCCCGGCCGATCGTCAAGTCCGTGGAATGCCCTCCGGCGTATTCGCGCGGCTCTGATTGAATCTTGGTGTGAGGTTCGACGTAGTCATCAACGGCGGCCGGGTGCTCGACGGGACGGGCGCCCCGCCGTACCGGGCGGACGTCGCGGTCGCGGACGGCAAGATCGCGGCGATCGGGAGGCTGGGCGGCGCCGGGGCGGAGACCGTGATCGACGCGACGGGGCGCTTCGTCGCGCCCGGCTTCGTCGACTGTCACGCCCACGGCGACGCGGCCGTGTTCGACCCGGCGGTCCAGCGGGCGGCGCTGCGGCAGGGGGTGACCACGTT
The DNA here is from genome assembly GCF_044593615.1 of Nonomuraea sp. NPDC051941. Lineage (NCBI taxonomy): Bacteria > Bacillati > Actinomycetota > Actinomycetes > Streptosporangiales > Streptosporangiaceae > Nonomuraea > Nonomuraea sp. NPDC051941. Next base: position 46,121 of record NZ_JBIUCF010000011.1, on the reverse strand, counting down.
CGTGCTGGGGCAGGACGGCCTGTCCTTCGCCCCGGGCTCGGCCGCCACCGTCGCCTACGCCTCCCGCTACTTCGCCGCCGTCAACGGGCCGCTCGGCGGCCCGCTCGCCGCCGATGGGCCGCTGACCGTCGGCGAGCTGCTCGGCGGCTACGACCGCGCCGTGGCGCTGAACACCGCGTACCTCCTCCCGCACGGCACCATCCGCTACGACGTCATGGGGCCCTCGCCCGAGCCGCCCTCCCGCGACCACCTGGCGGCCATGCTGCGGCACGTCGAGCAGGGCCTGTCGGAGGGGGCGGTGGGCCTGTCGACCGGCCTCGAATACCTCCCCGGCCGCTACGCCACCGCCGAGGAGCTGGCCGCCCTGTGCGCCCCGCTCGGCGGCCTCTCGTACGTCACCCACATGCGCGCGTACGGCCCTCAGGCCGGGGTGGGCATGACCGAGGTCATCGACATCGCCGAGCGCTCCGGCGCCGCCGTGCACGTCTCCCACCTGCACGGCCCCGCGGACGTGCTGCTGCCGCTGGTCGAGGAGGCGCTCGGCAAGGGCGTGGACCTCACCTTCGACACCTACCCCTACCTGCGCGGCAACACGATCCTGGCGATGGTCGTGCTGCCCGGCTCCGTGCCGGGCGCCGAGACCGACCGGGCGCTGGAGATGATCGCGTCCGACGAGCTGGACGGCTGGTGGCCGACGCTCGACGCCGTCTGGCCGCGGCTGACCGTCTCGCACGCCCCGGGGATGGAGTGGGCCGAGGGCCTGACCATCGTGGCGGCGGCCGAACGGGACGGGTCGGCGCCCGCCGAGTTCTGCCGCCGTCTCCTGACGGAGACGCGGCTGGAGGCGGGCGTCGTGTCCGCCCGCCCCGACGAGGGCCCGGAAGGGGAGGAGTCGGTACGCAGGATGCTCCGGCACCCCTCGCACACCGGCGGCTCCGACGGCATCTATGTGGGCGGCCATCCGCATCCGCGGGGTTTCGGGGCGTTCGCCAGGTTCCTCGGCCGGCACGTGCGGGAGCTGTCCGACTGGACCTGGGAGCAGGCCGTGGTGCACCTGGCCTCCCACCCGGCCAGGCGCTTCGGGCTGACGGACCGGGGGCTGGTGCGGAGCGGGTTCGCGGCCGACGTGGTGGTGTTCGACCCGGCGGCGGTGGGCGACCGGGCGACCTACGAGGCGCCGCGCACGCTCGCGGCCGGGGTCGACGACGTGCTCGTGTCGGGGGTACGCGTACTGGCCGGGGGAGAGCTGACCGGCGCCACTCCGGGGCGTGCGCTCCGTCCATGATTGCGGCGAAGGTCTGAGATAGGGTCGGACGCGGACGAAAGGGGCATTGTGCTCGGGCAGCAGGTCTTCGCGGGTGGACTCGAACTCCCCCTCATGGTCGTGCACCGGGACGCGCTGGAGCACAACATCGAGACGATGGCGGCCTTCGTCCGCGATCACGGCATGGAGCTGGCGCCGCACGCCAAGACGCACATGTCCGCTGAGATCGCCGCGCTTCAGCTCGAAGCGGGCGCCTGGGGGCTCACCGTCGCGACGCCGCGCCAGGCGCGGGTGGTCCGCGGGTTCGGGGTGGGCCGGATCCTGGTGGCCAACCAGCTCGTGGACCCGGCGGGGCTCGACTGGGCCGCGGGCGAGCTGGAGCGGGATCCCGCATTCGAGCTCCTGAGCTTCGTGGACTCCGAGGCCGGGGTGGACATTCTCGCTTGGCATGCCGCCTCCCGGCCGTTCCGGGTGCTGGTGGAGCTGGGGCACGAAGGCGGACGAGCCGGGTGCCGGTCCCTGGAGCAGCTGCTGAGCCTGGTGTCGTACGTGCAGGGGGTCCCAGGCGTAGAGCTGGCCGGGGTCGCCGGGTACGAGGGCGCGCTGAAGACCGCCGACGAGGTCCGGAAATATCTGTACTTGCTGCAGGAGGCCGTCGAGTACGTCCGCCTCAAGAACCCGATCCTGACCGTGGGCGGCAGCCAGTGGTTCGACGTGATCGGCCGCGAGCTCGTCACCACCCAGGCCAGGATCCTGCTGCGCAGCGGCGCGTACGTCACCCACGACGACGGCTACTACCGCGAGCGCACCCCGTTCAACCGCATCGACGGGGAGCTGCGCCCGGCGCTGGAGGTCTGGGCGCACGTGCTGTCCACGCCCGAGCCCGGGCTGGCGATCGTGGGCATGGGCAAGCGCGACGCGCCCTACGACGAGGGGCTGCCCATCCCGCGCCGCGACGGCGTCACGATCGTGAAGATGCAGGACCAGCAGACGGTCGTGCGCGCCGACGGGCTCAAGCCCGGTGACCTGCTGGCCTTCGGCATCTCCCATCCCTGCACCGCGTTCGACAAGTGGCGCGTGCTGCCCCTGGTGGACCAGGACTACCGTGTCGTTGGCCAGATAACCACCAATTTCTAGGGAGACACGGTGAAAAAGGAGCTCAGGACCACCGAAGGCGCCGCCCCGATCGGCGCCTACTCGCAGGGTCTCGTGGTGGGGGACTTCGTCTACACCTCCGGCATGGGCCCGCTCGACCCGCAGACCGGTGAGATCGTCGGCGACGACGTGGCCACCCAGACGCACCAGGTCATGCGCAACCTCGGCGCCATCCTGGCCGCCCACGGCCTCGGCTTCGACGACGTGATCAAGTCCACGGTCCACCTGCAGCACCTCGAGCGCGACTTCGCCGCCTACAACGAGGTTTACAAGTCCTATTTCAGCCAGCCGTTCCCCGTGCGGACCACCGTAGGATCCCAGCTGTTGGGCATCCTGGTGGAGATCGACTTCGTCGCTCACAAGAGCGCTTAAGGTCTGCTTGTGGACAGTTCGGTGTACGTCTTCGTCGAGGACCTGCGCGGCGAGGGCGTCGAGCGGGTGCTCGACAGGATCAGCGCGTACGGCGTGAGCGGCATCACCGTCGGCGCCGTGCACCACGCCTCCCGCGACGTCACCCCGCACGGACTGTCCCGGCTGACCATCCGCCACGACGGGGCGCACTTCCCCCCGCCGTCCGATCTGTTCGCCGGGCTCCGCCTGTCTCCCGTGCCCGGCTATCTGAACGCCCTCGACGGGCTTCGCGAGGCTTGTGCGAAGCGGTCCATGAAGCTCCACGGATGGACGGTCTTCCTGCGCAACGCCACGCTCGGCACGAAGCATCCGGACGTGACCGTACGCGACTGCTTCGGCGACCGCGGCTCCCTCACCGACCTGTGCCCCGCCCACCCCGACGTGCGCGAATACGCGGTCGCGCTGGCCCGGGCGGTGGCCAGGCTCGGGGTCGACAGCGTGGTGGCGGAGTCGTTGCACTTCAGGCCGCTCAAGCCGCAGCGCTCGTTCGTGCCGCTGGGGCCGATGGACGCGTACCTGTTCGCGCTCTGCTTCTGCGACTACTGCATGCGCCGCGCCACCGACCTGGGCGTGAACGCCGAGGTGGCGCGCGACGAGTGCGCCAGGATCGTGGGCGGCGTGTTCGACGGCGACCCGCCCGCGCAGGGGGAGGTGACCCGGGCCGCGCTCACCGCGTACGCGGGGCCCGACGTCGTGGCCTACGCGCGGGCCCGGTCCGAGACCGTCACCACGCTCGTGTCCGAGGTGGCCTCGGCGGTGGCCGACGAGGGCTCCAAGCTGGTGTTCATCGACTCGACCGGCGCGGTCAAGGGCTACACGGACGGGCTGCCCACACCCGGGCTCGCGGCGCACGACGCCTGGCAGCTCGGGGTCGACCTGGTGGCGCTGGGTGACCTCGTCCCGGCCTTCGGGGTGCTGGCGTACGCACGGGACGCGGCTCGGGTGGCCGACGACGTGGGCGCCTACCTGCGGTCGGTGGGCAAGGACCGGGAGGTGCGGGCGGTGCTGCGGCCCGGCTACCCGGACAGCGACTCGACGGACCGGCTGGTGGCCAAGGCCCGGGGCGCGAAGGCGGCGGGCGCGCTCGCCGTGGACTTCTACGCGTACGGGCTGGTGCCCCACCCCGTGCTGGACCGCATCCCGGCCGCGCTCTCAGAAGCGTTGTAGCCCGTCCAGGAGGGCCGAGACGGTCGCCGTGGGGAAGTCGTCGGCGACCGGCAGGCCCCGGAAGACCGCCCGCATCCACACGGCCCCGGCCAGCAGGTCGACGATCAGCATCGGGTCCACCGACCCCTTCAGCTCGCCCCGCCGTACCGCGCGCTCGAAGATCTCCCGCTCCCGCGCGAAGCGGTCGGCGAAGAAGCGGCGGGCGTCCAGCTCGGGATGGCGGACGGCGGCGGCCAGCGCGGCTACGGCGATGTCGCTGGACGGCGGCTCGGTGAGCAGTCGCCGCACCCCCTCGACCAGCGCGACCAGGTCACCGCGCAGGCTCCCCGTGTCCGGCGCCTCGAACCCCAGCACGTCGGCCTCCACCAGCGCCGCCCCCAGCAGCGCGGCCTTGGACGGCCACCAGCGGTAGATCGTCGTCTTGTTGACGCCCGAGTGCTCGGCGACCCCCTCGACGGTCAGCCCGTCGTAGCCCTTCTCCGCCACCAGCCGCAACGTCGTATCGAAGATCTCCTGCTGTTTCCTCGGCGCCATAGGGTCATTTTCTCCCGGCGAAGGCCGTGGCCACTCCCAGTCCCAGGTAGACGAAGCCGCTGACGTACCGGAGGGTCCTGGCCCGGGCGGCGAGCCGGGTGCCGAGGGCGCCGGCGGTGCAGGCGTACACGATGTCGGAGATCAGCCCCAGGAGCAGCAGCGTCAGGCCGAACAGCACCACCTGGAGCGCGGGCGAGCCCGCCTCCGGGCGCACGAAGTGCGGCAGGAACGCCAGGAAGAACAGCGCCACCTTGGGGTTCAGCACGTTGACCAGCACGCCTTCGAGGAAGACCTTGCGCAGCGGCTGGGGCGGCGGCGCCACGCCCTCCGTCTCCTTGCCGGTGAACGCGCGGATGCCGAGATAGACGAGGTACGCGACGCCGGCCCACTTGACGACCGCGAACAGCGTCGCCGACTGCGAGATCACGTACGACAGGCCCGCGGCGGCGGCCGCGATGTGCACGAGCGTGCCGGTCTCCACGCCGAACGCGCTGGCCAGGCCCGCCGCCCTGCCCTGGGCGAGGCCCCTGGCGGTGATGTAGAGATGGTTCGGGCCGGGGATGAGCACCAGGGCGAGCGAGGCCGTGATGAAGAGGGCGAAAGTCGTTGGCTGAATCACGAAACAGCAGCGTAAAATGCCTTTGGTATGCAGATGAGGGCCAATCTTGCTTGAGTTTCCTGGACCAATAAGTTGTCGGCGCAGCGTGGCATAGTTTCTGGCGTGAACGGTCTTCTCGTCGGGCGCTCTACAGAGTTGTCCGGACTTGTGCGGGTGCTGCAGTCGGCAGCCGAGGGCACGGCCGGGGTGGCGCTCGTCGGCGGAGACGCGGGCATCGGCAAGACCCGGCTGATCTCGGAGCTGGTGTCCGAGGCCCGCGAGCGTGGTTTCCACGTGCTGGTCGGCCAGTGCGCCGAGCTGGGCGACGCGCTGCCCTACCTGCCGCTGGCCGACGCGCTGCGCGGCGCCGAGCCGGCCGTGCGCGAGGCCGCCGCCGCCCATCCCATGCTGGGCCAGCTGCTGCCGGGTGTGGAGAGCGCCCCTTCGGCGGGGCTAACCCAGCAGCGGCTGTTCGGCTCGCTGCTGGGGCTGCTGGCCGACGTGCAGCCGGTGCTGTTCGTGATCGAGGACCTGCACTGGGCCGACCGGTCCACCCGCGACCTGCTGGTCTTCCTCAGCCGTATGGTGCAGAGCGAGCGGGTCTGCGTGGTCGGCACCTACCGCACCGACGACCTCCACCGCCGCCACCCGCTCCGGTCCGTGCTGGCCGAGCTGCGGCGGCTGCCCACGGTGATGGGCGTCGAGCTGGGGCCGCTGGGCTCCGGTGACATGTCCGACTATGTCACCACTATGGGTGAGGTGGGCGCCCAGGCGCTCGGCCTCATCGTGGCCCGCGCCGACGGCAACCCGTTCTACGCCGAGGAGCTGTTCGCGGCGATGGCCGAGGGCGACAGCCTGCCCGACGGGCTGGCCAGCCTGCTGATGTCCAGGGTCGAGCTGCTGTCGGAGGCCGGGCAGCGGGTGCTGCGGGCCGCCGCCGTGGCGGGCCGCCGGGTGGAGGACGAGCTGCTGCGGGAGGTGTCGGGGCTGCCGCTGGTGGAGTTCGAGGAGGCGGTCAGGGAGATCGTCTCGCGCGGGCTGCTCAGGGTCGACGGCTACGGCTACACCTTCCGCCACGCCCTGCTGCAGGAGGCGGTCTACACCGACCTGCTGCCCGGCGAGCGCACGCGGCTGCACGCCGCCTTCGCCAAGCTGCTGACCTCACCCGCCGAGCTGGCCCACCACTACCTCGCCGGTCACGACCTGGCCGGGGCGCTGGCGGCCTCCGCCGAGGCGGGGCGCCTGGCCGAGCGGCTCGGGGCTCCGGCCGAGGCGCACAGCCACTACGACCAGGTGCTCGGTCTGTGGGACCGGGTCGAGGGCGCGGCGGAGCTGGCCGGGGAGAGCCGGTTCGCGCTGGCGCTCCGCAGCGCCGTGTCGGCGGCCGACAGCGGTGACAACCATCGTGCGATCACCCAGCTCAAGGCCCTGCCACAGACGTCCGAGGTCAGCGAACGCCTGGCCTACTACCTCTACGAAGCCGACGACCAGCCGGGCGCCATCGCGACGGCGGAGCGCGCGGTGGAGAGCGCCGAGGATCAGCCCGCGCTCGCCCGCGCCCTGGCCACGCATGCCCGCTCCCTGCTGTGGAGCACCCGCCACCGCGAGATCGAGGCCCTGACCGCGCGGGCGCTGGAGACCGCGCGCGCGTCCGGTGCCAGGGACGCCGAGGTGGGCGCCCTCCTCACGCTGGCCGCCTACGTGGAGCACCAGGGCGACGTGGCCAGGGCCCACGAGCTGGTCGAGAGCGCCTCCTCCGAGAGCTCCGGCGACCTGGCGATGGACCTGCGCGCCCACTTCCTGCACGCCCGCCTCCATTACGAGCAGGGAATGCTGGCCGAGGCCGCCGAGGTGGCCGACGCCGGCGTCCGCGTGGCGACCGAGACCGGGCTCAAGTGGAGCACCTACGGCACCGACCTGCGCTTCCTGCGGTTCCTGATCCACTACGTGGCCGGCGAGTGGGACCAGGCCGAGGCGGTCGCGTCCGGCTTCGGCACCCGGGTGGGCACGCTGCCGGAGGCGACGCTGTCGTCGTTCGCGCTGTTCATCGAGGTGGCGCGGGATCTGCCCGCGGTCGAGGCGCGGCTGAGCTGGGTGCGGCCGTTCTGGTACGACGAGCTGGCCGGATACATCTCCCGTGGCCTGGCCGCCGAGCACGCGCTCTGGCACGGCGACCCCGCGGCGGCGCTCGACCACGTGCGGGCGGTCCTGGCGCCGATGGTCGACGGCTACGCGTGGATCCTGCGGCTGGCCGCCATCGGCCTGTGGGCGCTGGCCGAGCTCGGCACCACCGAGGGCGCCGACGAGCTGCGCGCCCGCGCCCGCCTCGCCGTCGAGTCCGGGCCCACGGGCGAGCCCGGCCACCTGGGGCCCGAAGGGCTGGCCTGGGCGGTGCGGGTGGAGGCCGAGTGGCATCGCGTGCACGGGCGGCTCGACGTGGAGCTGTGGCGCCGGGTCGTGGAGGCGTTCGACTTCGGGTTCGTCTACGAGGTGGCGCGAGCCCGCTGGCGGCTGGCCGAGGCGCTGCTGGCGGCCGGCGACCGGGAGGCGGCGCAGGCGGAGTGGGCCCTGGCGCGGGAGACGGCGGAGCGGCTGCGGGCCGCGCCGCTGGCCGACGCGCTGCAGGAGTTCGGGCGGCGGGCCCGGTTCGTGCCCGCCGGCGGGCACGGCGGCGGCCAGGGCGACGGCGGGCTGACGGCCCGGGAGGCGGAGGTGCTGCGGCTGGTCGCCGAGGGCCTGACCAACCGGGAGATCGGGCAACGGCTGTTCATCGCGCAGAAGACGGTCAGCGTGCACGTGTCCAACATCCTGGGGAAGCTGGAGGTCTCCACCCGCACGCAGGCGGCCGCGGCTGGACGGCGGCTGGGGCTGCTGGCTTAGCGCGGGGTCAGGCGGGCCGGGTGAGGTGGTCGATGAGCAGGTCGATCCTGGCCTCCTGATGCTCGGCCGGGATGCGCCGATCGTGGGCCAGGGTGGCCAGGCCGTGCAGGGAGGCCCACACCACCTCGGCGAAGACACCGGGATGGTGCTCACCGGCCACCGGCTCCAGCGCGAGCACGAACTCGCCGAACGCCGCCCGCAGCTCCTCCGGCGTCTCGTCGGCGGCGAAGGGGATGGCGACGGGCATGACGAACATGGCCTCGTACAGGGCGCTGTGGGTGCGGGCGAAGTCGAGGTAGGCCGTCGCCACCCGGCGCAGCACCGCCTGGGGGTCGCCGCCCGCCGTTCGCGCCGCCCGGAGCTTGTTCGCCAGCTCCACGAACCCCTCGATCGCCACCTCCCGCACGATGGCGTCCTTGCCCTTGAAGTGGCTGTAGAGCACCGGCTGGCTGTATTCGACGCGCTCCGACAGGCGCCGGGTCGTCACGGCGTCCCATCCCTCGGACTCGGCCAGTTCGCGGGCGGCGGTGATGATCAGCTGGTGGCGCTGCGCGCGTTCGCGTGCTCGGCGGGCGGCTATCGACATACCTCGCACGCTAGCATGACTAGGAGTCCTAGCGTTGCTCCTATCAGCTGGTGATGGTCAGGTCGCGGAAGAGGAAGTAGCTCGCGATGTCGCTCTGCAGGTACTGGTGGTAGTACGTGGCCATGGGCTTGGCGGCCTTGTCCGCGGTGAGGACCGTGATGACCACGTACTTCTTGGACGCGCTCGAGCGCATCTTGCCGTAGGCGTAGCTCTTGAGCGTCCTGTCCGTGCGCCACTTGACCGCGTCCGAGGTGAGCGACGCCAGGCGCGTGGCCATGGTCTTGGCGGCACCCTCGCTGGGGAAGGACAGCAGGAGCTGGACCGCCTTGATGTGGCCGCCGTTCGCCGAGTACGCGAGCTGGACGGCTCGCTGACAGTTGTTCTTGGCCAGCACGCCCTGGCCGTCCACCGGGTCGCAGCTGTCGTACGTCCACCCGGCGACCTTCTTGGCCTGGAGCTTCACGTCTCCCAGCTTGAAGTCCCAGTCCTCGAACTCGTCATCGGTGAGCGGCGAGCCGGGATCCACCCGCTTCGAGGTGCTGGAGCTGGTGTCGCTGGGGGCCGGGGTGGGCTCGGCGGGCTCGGAGGTGGGCGGGTCCGACGGGGCGGCCGACGGCGGGTCGGACTGCGGTGCCGTCGTGGTCGTGGGGACCGGGTCGGCGGTCGGCAGCGCGACGGGCGGCTTCTGGCCGGAGTCGCGCAAGTAGAGGAACGCGACGACCCCGCCGCCGATCAGGAGGACCGAGACCAGGCCCACGACCAGGCCGATGGCCAGGGCGTTGGTGCCCTTCTGTGGCGGAGCCGGGGGTGGCGGCGGGCCTGGGACGGGGCCTGGGGCCGGGAGCAACAGCGTGCCTTGGGGCCCGGTCGGGTTGCCGTACGGCGGCCCGCCCGATCCCGGCGGCTGCCCCTGCCCGGACCCGTAGCCACCTTGCCCACTCGGCGGCCCGTACCCGGGCGGCGGGACCCCCTGCCCATTCGGCGGGCCGTATCCGGGTGGTGGGGCGCCATGCCCGGGTGGGGCCGGGTAGCCGGGTTGGCCGTATCCCGGTTGGCTCTGGCCGTAGCCGGGCTGCGGAGGGCCGGCTTGGCCGGGTGGCGGGCCGTAGGGCTGCTGCTGCGGGCCGTACCCGTGCGGCGCTCCTTGCGCGCCCCACGGGCCTTCCGGCTGGGGCTGGGGCGGGGGAGGCTGCGGAGGGTATGCCATTGCTCCATTGTGGGGTAGCTCATCCCCATCTGCCCCAGCCGCCCCCCAAATCTCAGGAGGCCGTACGCGCCTCTTCGCACACCTGGCGGCGGTATTTCCCGGGTGCCAGCCCGTACTGCCGCTTGAACGCGTTCCCGAACGCGAACTCCGACCCGTACCCGACCCGCTGCGCCACCTCCGCCACCGAGACGTCGGACTCGCGCAGGATGCGGGCCGCCGTGGCCAGGCGCCACCACGTGAGGTACGCCAGCGGCGGCTGCCCGACGAGGGAGGTGAAGCGGCGGGCGAAGCCGGCGCGCGAGAGCCCGGCATGAGCGCCGAGCGACTCGACCGTCCAGTGGTGGGCGGGGGCGCGGTGGATGGCGTCCAGCGCGCGGCCGATGGCCGGGTCGGCCAGCGCGGCGGCCCAGCCCGCTTCCCTGCACGCGTCGGACTCCAGGTCGAACCAGGCGCGCAGGATGTAGAGCTGGAGGACGTCGAGCAGGGACGTGACGACGGTGTCGGCGCCCGGCCGGGGGTTGTCGATCTCGCCGGCGAGCAGTTCGACGGCGGCCCGGAGCTCGGGGTGGTGGCCGAGCGTGGTCGGCAGGTGGATCACGTCGGGCAGCGCGTTCAGGATCGGATGGGTCCTGGTGGGGTCGAGCTGGTAGCCGCAGCAGAGGGTGACCGTCTCGGCCCCGTCGCCGCCCTCGATGGTCGAGGCGAACAGCTCGGCCTCCAGGTAAGGGTCGCAGACCGGCGCGGCGAGCGGCGTACCGGGGGTGTCGGCCAGGCCGTACCCGTCGCCGTGCGGGAAGAAGATCACGTCGCCCACGCTCAGGGGCATGGGCTCGCCGCCGGGCGGGATGAGCCAGCAGGACCCGCGCAGCACTATCTGGAAGCCGGCGGACCCCGGCACCTTCGGGAACTCCTTGCCCCACGGGGCCCGCCAGGAGATGCGCACGGAGGTCGGGCGGCCGGTACGCATGAGGGCGACGACGTCGCTCAGCACATCCATGTCGCCAGTCTAAGGCCAGAGACTCTCGCGTATAAAAAGTAGTGTTTGAAGCATTGGATATCTCAATCTCGGCTCCTACTGTTGGTCAGGCATTTCCTGACTCGCTGAGAGGACCGATTGACATGATCAAGGTTGGCATCATCCTGGGGAGCACCCGCCCCGGCCGCAACGCCGAGGCGGTGGCGCAGTGGGTCCACGAGCTGGCGGCCAAGCGTGGCGACGCCGAGTACGAGCTGGTGGACCTGAAGGACTACGCCCTGGGCAACCTGGACGAGCCGCAGCACCCCGCCGCGGGGAACTACGCGCACGAGCACACCAAGCAGTGGGCGGCGAAGATCGCATCCTTCGACGCGTTCGTCTTCGTGACGCCCGAGTACAACCACTCGATCCCGGGCTCGCTGAAGAACGCCATCGACTTCCTGTATGCGGAGTGGACCAACAAGGCGGCCGGTTTCGTGGGTTGCGGGGTGGGCGGGGCGGTCCAGGCCGTCGGGCACCTGCGCGACGTCCTCTCCAATGTCGGCGTGGCCACTGTGCAGCAGCAGGTCGCGCTCTCGATCTTCACGGACTTCGAGAACATGACCGCGTTCAAGCCCGCCGCCGTGCACGAGGACAAGCTCGGCGTCATGCTCGACCAGGTCCTCGCCTGGGGCGGCGCCCTCCGCCCGCTGCGGGCGGCCTGACCACGCATTCGCGATCGCGCCCGGCTCTCGGTGGTACGGCTACGGCCCGGCGAACCCGCCGACCACCGACGAGCCCCCCGCGCCGCCGGGGCGGGCACCCCGGCACGCGGTTCGAGGGGCTGGGGTGACGGGGTGGGCCAAGTGCCAGGAGTCGCCCCCGACGCTACGCCGGACGTCGACGCGGGGGATGGCGGCGTAGGGGCGGCGCCATGGGGATGGCTGCGCCGGGGGCGATGGCGGTGTCGGGGTGATGGTGCGGATGGCGGCGCGGGAGTGACGGCGCCGCGGAGAGATAGCGGGGACGACGGCGCCGGGGCGACGGCGCTGCGGATGACGGCGCGGGAGTGGTGCCGCCGGGGAGCGACAACGGGGCGGCGGTGCCGGAGGCGATGGCGGGGCTGGGCGCCTGGCTTCGTGGTCCCCGAGGGGCGGGGATGGAGGACCCGACCGGTGGGTACGCGTGAGCGCGGCCGGTCGCTGCGGACCCGGCCACGGCGATCGAAGCGCCGGTCGCGGCCCTCTCGGACACCAAGCGCAAGGCCGCCGTGCTCGCCCTCACCCCCTGGGCGACCACCTCCGAAGCGGCCGCCGGACTGCGCACCGTCATTGACGATCCGGACGCCGACGTACGGCCTTATGCACGAAGAGCGATCCATGACTTGACTCGATCTTGAAACTCATAAATCCTTAACCCTACTTGGATAGTAGGAAAGATAGGGAAAGGGGCGGTTGTGCGAGCGCTCATCCTGCTCGGGCTGGTCGGTTTCGCGGCCCAGCTCGTCGACGGAAGCCTGGGCATGGCCTACGGCGTCACGTCGACCACGCTTCTGCTGGCCATCGGCACCAATGCGGCGGCCGCCTCGGCGACCGTCCACCTCGCGGAAATCGGCACCACGCTCGCCTCGGGCATCTCCCACTGGCGCTTCGGCAACGTCGACTGGAAGGTCGTCGCCAAGATCGGCATCCCGGGAGCGATCGGCGCCTTCGCCGGCGCGACGTTCCTGTCCAGCCTCTCGACCGAGGTCGCCGCCCCGGTCATGTCGCTCATCCTGCTCAGCCTGGGCGTGTACATCCTCATCCGCTTCACCGCTTTCGGGCTGCCGCGCGGCAACCTGGGCAAGCCACTGCGCAGGCGCTTTCTCGCCCCTCTCGGCCTGGTGGCCGGCTTCGTGGACGCCACCGGCGGTGGCGGCTGGGGTCCCGTCGGCACCCCCGCCATCCTGGCCAGCGGCCGCCTGGCCCCGCGCAAGGTGGTCGGATCGATCGACGCGAGCGAGTTCCTCGTCGCCATCGCCGCCAGCCTCGGCTTCTTCGTCGGCATCGGCTCCGAGAACATCGACTTCGCCTGGGTGGCCGTACTGCTGCTCGGCGGCGTCATCGCCGCGCCGATCGCCGCCTGGCTCGTCCGGCACATCCCGCCGCGCATCCTCGGCTCGGCCGTGGGCGGCGTCATCGTGCTGACCAACGTACGCAGCCTGCTGCGCAGTGACTGGATCAAGGCCTCCGGCGGCGTCCAGGCGGTCGCGTACATCGTCATCGCCGTCATCTGGGTGGCCGCCATCGCCTGGTCGGTCCGCGAATACCGCCGCGACAAGGCCAACGAGTCGGTCGAGGCGGTCGAGTCCGAGCTGCAGGCCCGTGCGACGGCAGAGGAGGAGACGGCCTCCGCCTGAGGCCCGCGCGCGCAGGCTCGGCTTCCCGCGGGGGGGCCGAGCCCGACGCATTGATGCCTATGAGAATCTCTGCCCGTACCCAGTACGCGCTCGGCGCCATGCTCGCCCTGGCCGTGGCGGACGGCCCGGTGCACGCGGAATGGATCGCCGCCAGCCAGGAAATCCCGCGCCGCTTCTGCGACAACATCCTGCTCCAGCTCCGCAGGGCCGGCCTCATCAACAGCCAGCGCGGCCCCGACGGGGGCTACTGGCTCGCCCGCCCGGCCAAGGAGATCGCCCTGGCCGACATCATCCGCGTCACCGAAGGGGTGGAGCAGGCGACCCGGCCCTTCCCGAAGGCCGCCGCGCCGCTGGCCGCGATCTGGGCCCAGCTGCGCAGCCACGAGGACGCCCTGCTGGGCGAGATCACCCTCGCCGACGTCGTGGACTCCGCCGAGCCCGCATAGCACTCCTGCGGCGGACATGCCCGGGTGCGTTATCTCACTATTTCCTGCTTTATAGGTAGGTTATAGTGGTTTGCGCCGATGGCTCCCGTACGACGAAGGGCAGATCTCCCATGTCATCCTCCAGACTGCGCACCACAGCCGTGGCGAGCACCGCGATGCTCGCCGTCGTGGGGCTACTCGGCGCCTGTGGCGGTGGCGGAGCTGCCCAGACGGCGAAGAGCGGCGGGCAGCCCGTCTTCGGCGGCACGCTCACCTACCTCGAGCACCAGCCCCCGACCTGCCTCTACCTGCCGGCGGCCGGGTTCTATCCCAACGGCGGCATCCTCAACCAGATCACCGACAAGCTCACCTGGCAGAACCCGAAGACGCTCGAGATCGAGCCCTGGATCGCCAGCAAGTGGGAGGTCGACAAGGACGCCACCGAGTACACGTTCCACCTGCGCGACGGAGTGACGTTCAGCGACGGCAGCCCGCTGGACGCCTCCGCCGTGGCGGCCAACTTCGACGTGTACGGCCTGGGCGACGAGAAGCTCAAGCTGCCCGTCGCCGAGTTCGTCAACAACTACCGGCGCAGCGAGGTCGTCGACCCGCTGACCGTGCGCTTCCACTTCGACAAGCCGTCGCCCGGCTTCCTCCAGGGCACCTCGGTCATCGGCGCCGGGCTGGTGTCCAAGAAGACGATCTCGCTGCCGTACGAGCAGCAGTGCCAGCTCAAGAACATCGTCGGCTCCGGTCCCTTCACGCTGAAGAACCAGGTCGTCGACAAGGAGGTGGACCTGGTCGCGCGCAAGGACTACAACTGGGCGCCGCCGTCGTCGAAACACCAGGGCCGCGCGTACCTGGACGAAATCAAGATCATCGTGACACCCGAGGACAACGTGCGCGTCGGCGCCCTCACCTCCGGCCAGGCCGACTTCGTCAGGTACGTCCAGGCGTACGACGAGAAGACCGTCAAGGACGCGGGCTTCCAGATCTACGCCGAGCCCACGCGAGGCGTCAACAACGGCCTCTACCTGCGGCCGCGCAACAGCATCCTGAAGGACGTCAAGGTCCGCAAGGCCCTCCAGGCCGGCACGAACGCCAAGGAGGTCGTCGACACCCTCTTCACCGCGAGCTACCCGCAGGCCACCTCGGTGCTCAGCCACCTGGCGCAGGGCTACGTGGACCTGTCGAAGGACCTCGCCTACGACCCCGACAAGGCCAACCGCCTCCTCGACGAGGCGGGCTGGGCCAGGGGCGCCGACGGCACCCGGGCGAAGGACGGCGTGCCGCTGCAGCTCGGCGTGTTCGTCTCCGGCCCGCAGCCGCTGTCGAAGCAGACGCTCGAGCTCGTCGGCCAGCAGTGGGCCAAGCTCGGCGTGAAGCTGGAGATCCGCCCCGCCGACGCGGGTACCCAGGCCGTGGACATCAAGGACGCCGAGAAGACCGCCGTCCAGCACGGCATGGTCGGGCGCGCCGACCAGGACGTGATCAAGAGCCACTTCCACAGCAAGAACCGCGACGTCATCCTGTCCGACGACACCAAGCTGGACAAGCTGCTGGAGGAGGAGTCGGCCGAGCCCGACGTCGCCAAGCGCAACGCCAAGGTCGCCGAGATCCAGCGATACGTGCTCGACCAGGGCTACGCGATCCCGCTCTTCGAGGAGCCGCAGGTCTACGGCGGGGCGCCGTACGTCCAGGGGGTGGCCTTCGAGGCGGTCGCCAGGCCGTGGTTCTACTCGGTGTGGAAGTCGCAGCAGTGACCAGGTACCTGCTCGGCCGGGTCGGGCAGGCGGCGCTCGTGCTCTGGATCGCCTTCACGGCGAGCTACGTGCTGCTGCAGCTGCTGCCCGGTGACTCGATCCTGATCAAGTTCCAGAACCCCGAGCTGGGCCTGTCGCCGCAGCAGATCGCCGAGATCCGGGCCTATTACGGCGCCGGCGACCCGCCGCTCCTCGACTACCTGAACACCCTGCTCGGCTTCCTGCGCGGCTCGTTCGGCTACTCGATCGACACCGGCACGCCGGTCGTCGAGCGGCTGGGCGAGGCGCTGCCGGAGACGGCGAAGCTGGCCTCGGCCGCGTTCGCGCTGGCGGTGCTGATCGCCGTGCTGATCGCGTTCGCGGCCGGCTACAGCAGGACCTCCTGGATCAGGAACGCGCTGCTGTCGGTGCCGTCGGTGTTCGTGTCGGTCCCGGCGTTCTGGCTGGGCATCCTGCTCATCCAGGTGTTCTCGTTCCGGCTCAAGCTGGTGCCGGTCATCGGCGGCGGGCCGGTGCAGCAACTCATCCTGCCGGTGCTCACGCTGGCCGTGCCCATCTCCGCGCCGATCGCCCAGGTGCTGGCGCGCAGCATGGACGAGGTCTCCACGCAGGCGTTCGTGCCCGTGGTGGCGGCCAAGGGCGCCTCGCGGTGGTGGATCCTGTGGCGGCACGTGGCCCGCAACGCCGTGCTGCCGACCCTGACCGTGGCGGGGCTGACGCTGGGCGAGCTGATCGCCGGGTCGGTCGTGACCGAGACGGTCTTCGGGCGCGGCGGCATCGGACGGCTCACCGAGCAGGCCGTCAACGCGCAGGACACGCCGGTGATGCTGGCCGTCGTGGTGCTCGCGGCGGCCGTGTTCGTGCTGGTCAACCTGGTGGTGGACGTGCTGTTCCCGGTGCTCGACCCGCGGATCGAGGCGGCCTCGTGAAGCGCAGGGGCGGGCTGGCGCTGGCGTGGGCGGTGATCGGCCTGGCCCTGTTCTGGGCCGTGGTGCCGGGCCTGTTCACCGGGTTCGACCCGATCGCGGGCGTCCCGGCCGAGAAGCTGCAGGCGCCGAGCGCGTACCACCTGTTCGGCACCGACGCGGTGGGACGCGACCTGTTCGCGCGGGTGGTGCACGGGTCCGTGCACTCGCTGTCGGGCGCGTTCGTGGCCGTGGCGGTGGGCCTGGTGCTGGGCACGCTGCTCGGGCTGCTGGCCGGGTCCGTCGGCGGGGTGCCGGACGAGGCCGTCATGCGGATCGTGGACGTGCTGCTGTCGGTGCCCGGCCTGCTCCTGGCCCTGACCGTGATCATCCTGCTCGGGCCCGGCACCGTGAACGTGGCCATCGCGGTCGGCGTCGGCTCGGTCGCGGCCTTCGCCAGGCTGTCGCGCTCGGAGGTGGTCCGGGTGCGGCGCACCGACTACGTGGAGGCCGCGTTCGGCAGCGGCGGCCGGTTCCCGGCCGTGCTGTGGCGGCACGTGCTGCCCAACTCGCTCGGCCCGGTCATCGCGCTCGCGGCGCTGCAGTTCGGGATGGCCATCCTGGCCATCTCGACGCTCGGCTTCCTCGGGTACGGCGCCGAACCGCCCACGCCCGAGTGGGGCCTGCTCATCTCCGAGGGGCGCAACTACCTGGCGACGTCATGGTGGCTGACCACGCTGCCGGGCGCCGTCGTGGTCGCGGTGGTGCTCGCCGCCGGCCGCATCAGCCGTTCGATCGGGAGGCACGAGTGAGCCTGCTGGAGGTCCGCGACCTGGCCGTCTCCTACGACGGCAGGCGCGCGGTCGAGGGCGTCTCCTTCACCGTGGAGCCCGGCGAGGTCGTCGCCGTCGTCGGCGAGTCGGGATCGGGCAAGTCCACCACCGCGCACGCCGTCATCGGCCTGCTCTCCTCGAACGGCGCCGTGGACGCGGGCCGGATCCTGCTGGGCGACGCCGACCTGGCGTCCTGGTCGTCGAAGCGCATGGAGTCGGTACGCGGCGCGCAGATCGGCCTGATCCCCCAGGACCCGTCCAGCTCGCTGGACCCGGTCAAGACCGTCGGGGCGCAGATCGCCGAGGTGCTGCGCATCCACAAGCGCGGCGACCGGCGGGCGATCCGGAGCCGGGTCGTCGACCTGCTGGCCCGCGTGGGCCTGCCGGACCCCGAGGCGCGAGCCCGCCAGTACCCGCACGAGCTGTCCGGCGGCATGCGCCAGCGCGTGCTCATCGCCATCGCGATCGCGCTCGAACCCCGCCTGATCATCGCCGACGAGCCCACCAGCGCCCTGGACGTCACCGTGCAGCGGCGCATCCTGGACCTCATCGACGACCTGCGCGCGGAGTCCGGCACCGCGCTGCTGCTGGTGACCCACGACCTGGGCGTGGCCGCCGCCCGCTCCGACCGGCTGGTCGTCATGAAGGGCGGCCGGATCGAGGAGCAGGGCCGGACGCCGGAGGTGCTGGCCTCCCCGGCGGCCGACTACACCAAGCGCCTGCTGAACGACGCCCCGTCGCTGTCGGCGTCCCCGTTCCGCGACCCCCCTCCCGGGAGCAAGCCCGCGATCGTGGCGCGCGACCTGGTCAAGGAGTTCAAGGGGTTCAGGGCGGTGGACGGGGTCTCGTTCGAGGTGGCCCGCGGCACCACGCACGCGCTCGTGGGCGAGTCCGGCTCGGGCAAGACGACCACGGCCCGGATGGTGGTGCGGTTCGCCGAGCCCACCTCGGGAACGGTCACCATCGCCGGGGCGGGGGAGGGCCGCGGGTTCCGCCGGCACGTGCAACTCGTCCACCAGAACCCGTACGGTTCGCTCGACCCCCGGCAGCCGATCGGCGACATCGTGGAGGAGCCGTTGCGCAACTTCCGGCTGGGGGACCGGGCCGAGCGGCGCGCCCGCGTGCTCGACCTGCTCGACCGGGTCGCGCTGCCGCGGGACGTGCTCACCCGCAGGCCGCACGAGCTGTCCGGCGGGCAGCGGCAGCGGGTGGCCATTGCCCGCGCGCTGGCGGCCGGGCCCGAGGTCGTCGTGCTCGACGAGGCCGTCTCCGCCCTCGACGTCACCGTGCAGGCGCAGATCCTCGACCTGCTCGAACAGCTCCAGCGCGACCTGGGGCTGACCTATCTCTTCATCTCGCACGACCTGGCCGTGGTGCGGCAGATCTCGCACACCGTCTCCGTCATGAACAAGGGAAGAATCGTGGAATCAGGAACGACCCGGCAGGTCTTCACCGACCCCCGGCACGAATACACGCGCGAGCTCCTGGCCGCCATCCCGGAGCCCGCGATATGAGGCTCGGCTTCTTCACCCGGCTGCTGGACGACGTTCCCGCGGGTGAGCGCTACCGGCTGGCCACCGAGCAGATCGCGCACGCCGAGGCGTACGGGTTCGACACGGCCTGGGTCGCGCAGCACCACTTCGACGGCGCGGAGGGCGGCCTGCCCGCGCCGCTGGTGTTCCTCGCCCACGTGGCCGCCCGGACCAGCCGCATCAGGCTCGGCACCGGGATCATCACGCTCCCGCTGGAGCAGCCGGTGCGGGTGGCCGAGGACACCGCCGTGCTCGACCTGCTCACCGGCGGGCGGCTGGAGGTCGGCGTGGGCAGCGGCGGGACGCCCGCGTCGTTCGCGCCGTTCGGGCACGACAGCGCGGAGCGCTCGGCCGTCTACGCCGAGCACCTGGCGGTGCTGCTCAACGCCTGGTCCGGGGGCGACCTCGGCGGCGGCAACCGGCTCTACCCGCCCGCGCCGAGGCTGCTGGAGGCGGTCTGGCAGGCGACGTTCTCGGTCGGCGGCGGCGTACGCGCCGGGCAGGCGGGCCACGGGCTCATGCTCTCGCGCACGCAGCCCCGCCCGGCCGACGACCCGCAGGCCACGCTGGCCCAGATCCAGCGGCCCATCGTGGACGCCTACCTCGAACACCTGACGGCCGGCGCGGCCCCGCGGATCATGGCCTCCCGCACCGCGTTCGTGGCCGACAGCCGGGCCGAGGCGCTGCGCTACGCCGAACTCGGGCTCGGGCGGGGGCGACTGCCGTTCGAGCTGCCGGACAGCGACCTCGACCGGCGCATCGCCGCGTTCGACGTGCACGTGGGCACGCCGCAGGACGTCATCGAGAGCCTCAAGGCCGACCCGACCCTCGAACGGGTCACCGACCTGGTCCTCCAGGTGCACTCGGTGGACCCGCCGCACCCGCTCGTCCTCCGCTCCATCGAGCTGCTGGCGACCGAGGTCGCGCCCGCGCTCGGCTGGGTCCCCTCCACAGAATTGAGCACCACATGATCGCCGACGTCATCGACCACCTGGCGGGCGTCCGGCCCGGCTCGTCCCTCGACCGGCTGCGCGCCCGCCGGCCCGCCGCCCGCGAGCACGCCCAGCGCAGCTACGACGCGCTGTTCAGCCCCGAGACGGAGGAGGAGATCACGCTCGTCGAGCGGGACGCGGTCGCCGCCTTCGTGGCCTGGCTGCACGACGACCCCGGCATCGCCCGCTTCTACGCCGACCGGCTGGCCGAGCTCTCGCCCGGGCTGCTCGCGACGGTCGAGTCGGAGATCTCGGCCGGGGCCACGACCGGGCCGTACGGGGTCTACCCGGGGGAGGGCCCGCTGTCGGTGGAGAGCGACGAGGGGCTGCGCTACCGGGCGCGGCGCCCCGGCGACCTCGGCGTACGGCTCGCCGCCGCGTTCGAGCACGCCCACCTGCTCGTGTTCCGCCCCAGGGAGGCGGGGCGGGAGTCCCTGGACGCGCTGGCCAGGGCGGGCTGGAGCGCCACGGGCGTCGTGACGCTGTCGCAGCTCGTCGCCTTCCTCACCTTCCAGATCCGCGTGGTGGCCGGGCTGCGTCACCTGCAGAACGGAGTGACCTCATGACTCAATTGGCGTTCACGCGGGATCAGCTCGGGTGGGAGCCCTGGCTGACGCCCCTGGAGACGGACGAGCTGACCGACGAGCACTACGAGGCGCTGGTCGACAAGGCCCGCGCGAAGTCGCCGTACTTCCTGCTCCTGGCCAGGGATCCGGCGATCCTGCAGGCCAGGACGAGGACCGACAACGACATCTTCTACAACGCCGACGGCGGGCTGCCGCGGGCCGGGCGCGAGCTGGCCGCGACGGCGACCTCGCGCCGCAACGGGTGCGTGTTCTGCGCCTCGGTGCACGCCCGCTTCGCCGCCCACTACTCCAAGCGGGCCGGCGACGTGCAGCGGCTGCTCGACGAAGGGGTCAACGCGCCCCAGGACGGGGAGTGGCAGGCGATCATCGACGCCTCGGTGGCCCTGGCCGCCACCCCGGCCGAGTTCGGCGCGAACCACGTCGAGGCGCTGCGCGCGGCCGGGCTCGACGACCTGGCGATCAGCGACGTCATCCACGCGGCCGCGTTCTTCAACTGGGCCAACCGCCTCATGCTCTCGCTCGGCGAGCCCGTCGAGGAGCCCGCGTCATGACGGCGGAGCTCGACCACCTCGTCTACGCGGTGCCCGACCTGGCCGCGGGTGTCATCGCGTTCGCCGAGGCCGCCGGCGTGACTCCGGCGCCGGGCGGCAGCCACCCGGGCGGAACCGCCAACTACCTGGTCGGCCTGGGTCCCACCGCGTACCTGGAGATCATCGGCCCGGATCCGGCGGCGCCGGGCGCGCGGCCACGCGCGTTCGGCCGGGAGACCCTCACCGCGCCCCGGCTCGCCGGGTGGGCGGTGCGGCCCGACGACATCGACGAGACGGTACGGCGGGCCCGCGCGCTCGGCGTCGACCCCGGCGAGGTCCAGCCGCTCTCGCGCCGCACACCCGCGGGCACGCTGCTGGAGTGGCGCCTGACCAGGTGGGCCGACCCGGCGGCGATCAACCCGGTGCCGTTCCTCATCGACTGGGGCCGGACGGCGCACCCGGCCGCCTCCGGGCTGCCGCAACTGCGGCTGGCCTCCTTCACCGCCACCCACCCCGACCCCGACGCGCTGCGCCGCGAGCTGGCCGCGATCGACGCGGAGCTGGAGGTCTCGAAGGGGCCGGAAGCGGCGTTGCGGGCGGTGCTGGACACCCCCCGCGGCCCCGTGACCCTGAGCTGACGATCACCCGTGCCCGTCCCCGCGCGGACGGGCACGGGTCGTCCCACGGCTCAGGGCGCCTTGTACTCGGCGGCCTTGCCGCAGTAGCTGATCCCGACCGGGGTGCTGCTGAACCGGCACACCTGCACGACCACACGATCGATGGCGGTGACCCCCGCCGGGTCGGACAGCGCGAGGGCGATCGCGACCTTGGCGTCGTCCGCCTTGACGGCCTCGGAGTCGACGAGGGTGGTGCCCTTGTAGGCGGAGAAGGTGGCCTGCGAGTACATCCCGTCCGGGGCGCACGACGAGATCGGCGCGTCGTCGGCCAGGAAGCCGTCTACCTTGACGACAGGCGCTTCGGCCCATTCCAGGGTCCCCTCCGTGACCCCGCGCAGGCACTGGTCGCCGGAGTCGGCGTGGAAGGGGACCGCGGCCTGGGCGGCGATCGCGGGTTGAGCCGTCAGCAGGCCGGCGGCGAGCACCGCCCCTGACGCGAGCCAAGCACGTAATCGCATGGCGTCGACCTTTCGGGTGATGGATGGTGGTGCAGGGTCAGGCGCCCACGAGGGTGACCAGGACGCGCGAGGGGTCGTTCCCGGCGAGGGGGACGGCGAAGACCGCCGTGCGCTCGCGGGCCCCGAAGACGACGAACCGCAGGCCTTCCTCGTCCCAGGTGTCCTGGACGTCGGAGGTGATCTGCGCGGACGCCGAGCAGTACGCGGGGCTGCGGTAGAGCAGGTGCAGCGAGGCGCCCAGCGGGACGTGCTCCGACGGCTGGGCGACGAGCGGGCCGCGCAGCCGTACGCGCAGCTGCCGCAAGGGGGTCAGCCAGTAGCGGTCCAGCTCCGCCGAAAGGGCCATCAGGGCCACGGCCTCCGCCAGGCCGAGCGCCACCAGGGGAGGGCCCGGGTCCGCCGGGACGGCCAGCAGGCTCGCGGCCAGCAGGAGCCCCGCGCGGGCGAAGGCCCGCACGTCCACCGGCCTGGAGTGGGCGCCGAGGCAGCCGCAGGACGCGGCGGGCGCGGCCACGTACGAATAGGTGAGATACGCCAGGAACCCGGCGGAGAGCAGCGCGGCCATCGCGCCCTCCCAGGGCGAGACGGGCGGCAGCAGCAGGACGGCGGCCACCGCGAGCTCGGCCACCCCGACGATCCGGAGCGCCGGGACCGCGCGCGCCGCGCCGACCAGCCGGGCCAGGGCGGTCTGCCCCGCCTGTACCCGCATCCGCCGGCTGAACAGCTTCGTCAGGCCTGCCCAGGCGAGGAACAGGGCGATCACGTACGGCTGCGTCGCGGCGATCCCGTGCATGCTCAATGCTCCTTCCTAGTGCGGGGAGAAGACGGTGGCGATGTCGACCTCGTTCGTGTCGGGCCGCCAGGCGCCGAGGATCTGCACGTGCTGGGCGACCCTCAGCATCGACAGGTCCGAGGTGGCCGGCGACTCGGAGTGGATCGCGACCGACTTGCCGGCCACGACGTGGCACAGCACCTCTTTGCCGTTGTGGTCGAGGTGGATGGTCTTGTCGGTGATGTTCTTGATGTGGCCCTTGATGTTGACGATGTTGAGCCAGACCGACTCGGCGGCGAGGGTGCCGTCCGGCATCCGCACGCCGCGGGCGTACAGGCCGTCGCCGGGCTTGGCCGCGTCGAACGCCACGGGGCCGAGCTTCCACAGGCTCGTGCCGTCCACGACCTTGATGTTGTGGATGACCATGTTCGAGCCGAGGACGAGCAGCGTGTTGTCCTTGATCGACCGGATCCGGCCCTCGGCGAAGTTGGGGTCGGGAGCGCCCGGGTCGACGTCGAGCGCGGTGTTGGCGAAGGCCGCCTCGGGGCCGAGCGAGCCCATCGCGCTCGCGGCCACGACCGTGGCGCCGCCGCCGAGCAGGGCGGACCTGAGCATGTCTCTTCTGGTGGTCATCGTCGCCCCCTCACGCCGCGTCGATCGAGCAGGGACGCAGGCCGGTGGAGAGGCTGGCGATCTTGCTGTACGCCGCCGGCGTGAGGTCGATGATCCGGTCGGTGGCGCAGGTCGAGCCGCAGCAGCTGCGCTCGCCGCAGAACAGGTCGGTCTGCGGGCCGCAGTCGGCGATGGAGGTGACGACGCTGACGCCGCTGCACAGGTTGGTGGTGCGGTGCTGGAAACCGCAGGTCCGGCGGGAGAGGTTGAAGCCGCAGGTGTCGGGGTGGGTGATGGCCCAGCAGGCGTCGGAGGTGTTGGGCCAGGCGTGCTGGAGGCTGCCGGAGTTGCAGGTGCCACAGGCGCCCTTGCCTGTGGTGCTGCACGGTCCCCAGGCGGTGCCGCAGCAGAACCAGGAGACCTCTCCTTGGACGGCGGCGTATAAGTCGATGGGGGTCTCGGGGGGCTGGGTGCGCGCCATGCGCGTCCTCCTCGGGTGAGCTCTGGACGGTCTCGGTGGGGGGGTCCTGAAACTTTCCGACTCGATCTATGAGTACCATGTAAGGATTTTTCGTCAATGCCCCTATTTTTGGCGCTTTATGGGGTCACGGGATCGTCCCATGATCTACTGAGCCCATGAATACGACGGGCGTGGCAAAGGTCGACGGCATCCGGTTGCACTACACGCGAGCCGGCGACGGGCCCCTGGTGGTGCTGCTGCACGGCTGGCCGCAGACCGGCCACTGCTGGCGGCACATCGTCGAGCCGCTGGCCGCCGAGTTCACGGTGGTGGCCCCCGACCTGCGGGGGTACGGGCTGAGCGACAAGCCGACCGGCGGCTACGACAAGCGGCGGATGGCCGCGGACATGGCGGAGCTGGTGGACGCGCTCGGGTTCGGGCGGGCCGCGGTCGTCGGGCACGATCGCGGCGCGCGGGTGGCCCACCGCTGGGGTCTCGACCGTCCCGACCAGGTCGGCAAGGTCGCGGTGCTGGACATCGTCCCCACGCGCGAGATGTTCCGCCGCCTGGACGCGACCGTGGCCGCGGGCTACTGGCACTGGCTCTTCCACCTGCAGCCCGACCTGCCCGAACGCCTGGTGGGGCACGACGTCCGGGGCTATCTGGAGTACTTCTTCGAGCGCTGGACGTACAACCGGCACGGCCTGCCCGCCGAGGCGGTCGATGTCTACGTCCAGGCGTTCGGCCGTCCGGGAGCCCTGCGCGCCGGGTTCGACGACTACCGGGCGCACGAGCGCGACCTCGCGCTCGACGACGAGGACGCCGCCGCGGGGCGCCGCCTGACCATGCCCGTGCTGGCCCTGTGGGGGTCGGTGGGGCTGCCTGCGCGGTTGTCGTCGGAGGAGATCTGGCGGGAGTACGCCGCCGACGTCACCGCCGCCGAGATCCCCGAGTGCGGGCACTTCATCGCCGAGGAACGCCCGGAGGCCCTGCTCGCCCACCTGCGGGAGTTCCTGCGCCGCTGACCGGGACGCGGGCCCGGCGTGGCGTTCGCGATCGTGATGGGTTAGGTTAGCCTCACCTAATGATTGCGGCGGGAGGCTGGCGCTGGTGGAGCCCTATCGCATGTTCGACGTGCGTGTGGCCAGGTTGGAACGGTTGAGCCCATCGTTCCTCCGGGTCACCTTCACAGGGGAGGACCTGGGCATATTCGCCGACAACGGCTACGACCAGCGGATCAAGCTCATCCTCCCCCTCCCCGGCCACGGCCTCGCCCACCTGCCCACCGGCTCCGACTGGTTCCCGCGGTGGCGCGAGCTGGACGACGACAGGCGCAACCCCATCCGCACGTACACGGCCAGGCTGGTCAGGCAGGCCGAGCGCGAGGTGGACGTCGACGTGGTGATGCACCCCGGCGGCGACGGGCCGGTGGCGCGGTGGGCGCAGGAGGTGCGGCCCGATGACGTCGCGGTGCTGTTCGGCGGCGACGCGCGGCACCCCGAAGCGCACGGGAACGTGGTGTTCCAGCCGCCGGCCGGCACCGGCACGGTGCTGATCGCCGGCGACGAGACTGCCGTCCCCGCGATCTGCTCCATCCTCGAAAGGCTCCCCGACGGCTTCACGGGCACCGCGCTCATGGAGGTGCCCTGCGAGCAGGACTTCCTGGAGATCCGGACCGCCAGCCAGGTGAAGATCGAGTGGCTGGCCAGGGGCGACGCCGAGCGCGGCGCCCTGCTGGAGCCGGCCCTGCGGTCGGCCGCCGGCACGCTGCTGCCGCCGCTGCCCGTGCCCGACACGTTCGACGACGTGGACGTCGACGTGGAGGAGCTGTGGGAAGTGCCGGAGGAGGAGAGCACGGAGCCGCTGTACGCCTGGCTGGCCGGCGAGGCGGCGGTGATCAGGTCCCTGCGGCGATACCTGGTCGCCGAGCGCGGCATGGACCGGCGCGCGGTGGCCTTCATGGGCTACTGGCGCCAGGGCCGCGCCGAGCACAACGAGTGAGGAGCGTTCCATGACCCGCACACTCGCCGTCGTGGCACTCGTCCTGATCACCATCGCGGGCTGCGGCTCGACGCGCCCCGCCGCCTCCCCACCGTCCGCCGCCGCCGTCAAGATGGCGCACAAGTACGGCGAGACCACCGTCCCAACCGCCCCCAAGCGCATCGTCACCGTCGGCCTGCTCGAACAGGACGCCCTGCTGGCCCTCGGCGTCACCCCGGTCGGGGCCACGACGTGGATCGGCGACTACCCGGGCGCGATCGGCCCCTGGGCCAAGGACGAGCTGGGCACCGCGCCCCTCCCGCAGGTCCTCAAGGACACCGGCAGCGGCCCCCAGTTCGAGAAGATCGCGGCACTCAAGCCCGACCTGATCCTGGCCCTCTACTCGGGTCTCACCCAGGAGCAGTACACGACGCTGTCGAAGATCGCGCCGACCGTGGCCCAGCCCAAGGAGTACATCGACTACGGCATCCCCTGGCAGGAGCTCACCAGGAAGGTCGGCGTCGCCGTCGGCCGCGCCACCGAGGCGGACACGCTGGTCAAGCAGGTCGAGGACCGGTTCGCGCAGGTGCGGAAGGAGCATCCGGAGTTCCAGGGCAAGACCGCGCTGATGGCCACCGTCTACGAGGGCTACTTCGTCTTCGGCAGCCAGGACCCGCGCTCCCGCCTGCTCGCCTCGCTCGGGTTCAAGCTGCCCGACGGCCTCGACCAAGCGATCGGCGACAAGTTCGGCGCGAACATCAGCCGCGAGCGCCTCGACCTGGTCGACACCGGCGTGATCGTCTGGAGCTCCGCCGACGTCGCCAAGGACCAGGGCACGCTGCACGCCGACAGCGTCTACAAGGGGCTCGGCGTGGTGAAGGAGGGCCGGGAGGTCTTCCTGCAGGAGAACACCGACCAGGGCAACGCCGTCTCCTTCGTGACCGTGCTGAGCCTGCCGTACATGCTCGACGGGCTGGTGCCGCGGCTCGCCGCGGCCGCCGACGGGGACCCGGCGACCAAGGCGTGAGACCTCTGGCACTGTCGGCCGGCGCGCTCGTCCTGGTCTGCCTGCTGTCGCTCTCGCTGGGCGCCCGCCAGATCCCGCCCGACCAGGTGGTGGGCGCGCTGGCGGGAACCGTGACCGACCGCGACGTCCTCGACGTGATCTGGTCGGTACGGGTGCCGCGCACGCTGGTCGGCGTGCTGGCGGGGGCGGCGCTCGGCCTGTCGGGCGCCCTCATGCAGGCGCTGACCCGCAACCCGCTCGCGGACCCGGGCGTGCTCGGCGTCAGCGCCGGGGCCGCGTTCGCGGTCGTCGTGTCCATCGGCGTGCTGGGCATCTCGGCGCTGGCCGGATTCGTCTGGTTCGCCTTCGCGGGGGCGCTGGTCGCGAGCGTCCTCGTCTACGCGCTGGCCGGGCTGGGCCGCGACGGGAGCACGCCGGTCAAGCTGGCCCTCGCCGGGGTCGCGGTGACGTTCCTGCTGAGCT
The DNA here is from genome assembly GCF_044593615.1 of Nonomuraea sp. NPDC051941. Lineage (NCBI taxonomy): Bacteria > Bacillati > Actinomycetota > Actinomycetes > Streptosporangiales > Streptosporangiaceae > Nonomuraea > Nonomuraea sp. NPDC051941. The sequence goes on along the minus strand of NZ_JBIUCF010000011.1, from coordinate 18,951 downwards.
CGGTGACCAGCGCGTTCGTGCTCGTGGACCCGGAGTCGCTGGGCCGGTACCGGTTCTGGTCGGCGGGGTCGCTGTCCGGCACGGGCACGGACGTGCTGCCGCAGCTCCTGCCGTTCGTGCTCGCCGGGTCGGCGCTCGCCCTGGCCTGCGGGCCCGCGCTCAACAGCCTCGCGCTCGGCGACGACGTGGCCAGAGGGCTGGGCCGCCGGGTGGGCCTGGTCCGGTTACGGGCGGCGGCGGCCGTGATGCTGCTCACCGGGGCCGCCGTCGCGGCCATCGGGCCCGTGGTCTTCGTCGGGCTCGTCGTGCCGCATCTGGCCCGGCTCGTCGCCCGGCCGGGCGGCTCCGAGACCGACCACCGGCTGCTGCTGCCGATGGCCGCGCTGCTCGGGCCCTGCCTGCTGATCGCGGCCGACGTGGTGGGCCGGGTGGTGGCGCCGCCGATCGAGGTGCAGGCGGGGCTGCTGGTGGCGTTCATCGGCGGCCCGTTCTTCGTCGTGCTGGCCCGGCGTAAGCACCTGGCGGAGCTATGACCCAGCTGACCTTCAGGTTGTCCGTGCCGCCCGTCTCCGGGGTGCTGCGCCCGCGCGTCATCGTGGTCTGCCTGGCCCTGGCCGGGGCCGCGTTCCTGGCCTTCTGCCTGGGCATCGGGCTCGGCGAGGTCCCGCTCGGCCTCGGCGAGGTGATCCGGGCGCTCGTCGGCGCGGGCGACCAGGGCACCGCGTTCGTGGTGGGCGAGCTGCGCCTGCCCAGGGCGCTGACCGGGCTGCTGGCGGGCGCCGCCTTCGGGGTGTCGGGCGCGCTGTTCCAGACGATGACGCGCAACCCGCTCGCCAGCCCCGACATGATCGGTGTCACGCAGGGGGCGGGCCTGGCCGTGGTCGCGGGGATCGTCATGGGTGCCGGCGGGCTCCAGGTGCTGGGCTTCGCGGGCGCGGTGGTCGTGGCGCTGCTGACGTACCTGCTGGCCTGGCGGCGCGGCGCGAGCGGCTACCGGATCGTGCTCGTCGGGGTGGGCGTGTCGTGGATGTGCACGAGCGCCACCGAGTACCTCATGGTCACCACGGGGAACTTCCAGGCGCAGCAGGCGCTGGGCTGGCTGTTCGGCAACCTGAACGGGCGCGACTGGGGCCACGTGGCGCCGCTCGCGCCGGCCCTGGCCGTCCTCGTGCCCGCCGCGCTCCTCCTCGGCCGCTGGACACGCGCGCTGCAGCTCGGTGACGAGGTGGCCGTCGTGCTCGGGGCGCCGGTGCAGGCGGCGCGGCTGACGCTGCTGCTGACCGGGGTGGCGCTGGTCGCGTTCGGCACCGCGGCGGCCGGTCCCGTGGCGTTCGTGGCGCTGGCCGCGCCGCAGATCGCGCAGCGGCTGGCCCGCACCGCCTGGCCGCCGCCGCTGGCCGCCGGGCTCGCCGGATCGTTCATCGTGCTGGCCGCCGACGTCGTCGCGCGGCTGCTGATCCCGGACGTCGAACTGCCGGTCGGCGTGGTCACCGGCGTGCTGGGGGCGCCCCTCCTGCTGTGGCTTTTGGCCCGCGCCCGCCGCCGTTAGATCGCTACCGCAGCGGGGTTAGCAGTACGTGACCATCAAGACACTCTACGGATTGTGTCAGCCTGACTACGTTCAGTGGTGAATGCCTCACGGACATCTGCTGTCACAGGCGAGCGATTGCGAGGGAACATGTCGACGGAGCCTCGGTTGAGCTTGGACACCCGGGCCGCGCGCAACCTGGCCACCACCACCAAGACGCGCCCGCAGATGCAGGCCATCACCTCCCGCTGGCTCCTGCGCAGGCTGCCGTGGGTCGACGTGCGCGGCGGCACCTACCGGGTCAACCGCCGGCTGACGCACCACATCGGGCGCGGCCGGGTGAGCGTGGTGCTCAACGGGGCGGACGACGTGCTCATCGTCCCGCAGACGCTCCAGGAGATCCCCCTGCTGCGCGGCTTCGACGACCTCGACGCGCTGGCGGCGATCGCCTCGACGTTCGCGCCGCGGGAGTTCCAGGCGGGGGAGGTCATCGCCGCGGCGGGCACGCCGGTCACCGACACGTACGTGATCGCCCACGGCCGGCTCGAACGGCTGGCCGCCGGCGCGTACGGCGACGCGCAGCTTCTCGGCGTCATCACCGACGGCGCGCACCTGGGCGACGACGCGCTCGTGCAGGAGAGCCCCCGATGGCCGTTCACGGTCAGGGCCGCCACCTCCGGCACGATCCTGGTGGCACCGCGCCACGAGATCCAGCAGCTGCTCGGCGACACCCCCGCCCTGCGCGAGCACGTCGTCCGCTACCTGGAGGAGACGCGCAAGCCGGTCAACCGCCGCGGCGAGTCGGCCGTCGCGCTCGCCTCGGGGCACGTGGGCGAGCCGGTCATCGACGGCACGTTCGTCGACTACGACATCCGGCCCCGCGAGTACGAGCTCAGCGTCACGCAGACCATCCTGCGGGTCCACACCCGCGTGGCCGACCTCTTCAACGACCCCATGAGCCAGCTCGAACAGCAGCTGCGCCTGACGGTCCACGAGATCCGCGAGCGCGAGGAGTGGGAGCTGGTCAACAACCGTGAGTTCGGCCTGCTGCACAACACCGACTACGACCAGCGGATCAGCACCTGGTCCGGCCCGCCGACCCCCGACGACCTGGACGACCTGATCAGCATGCGGCGCAAGACCAAGATGCTGCTCGCCCACCCCAAGGCGATCGCCGCGTTCTTCAGGGAGTGCAACAAGCGCGGGCTGGTGCCGGGCAGCGCCGACGTCGACGGCCACGAGATCCCGGCCTGGCGCGGCATCCCGATCTTCCCCTGCGGCAAGATCCCGATCTCCGAGCACCAGACCACCTCCATCCTGGCCCTGCGCACGGGGGAGGAGGACCAAGGGGTCGTCGGCCTCTACCAGACCGGCCTCCCGGAGGAGCACGAGCCGGGGCTCAACGCCCGCTTCATGGGCATCAACTCCCAGGCCGTGATGTCGTACCTGGTCAGCGCCTACTACTCGGCGGCGATCCTGGTGCCCGACGCCATCGGCATCCTCGAGAACGTCGACGTCTCCGCGCCGCGCTCCTGACCGCCCGACTCCGGCTCGACTCCAGGAAGGGGCGCGTCATGCCCGAGATCGCAGCAGGTCCCACCGGTCTGGGCACCTCCGCGCTGCGCCTGCCGCTCTTCGACCGCCATCCCGTGCCACGGCCCGACGAAAGGGACGGGCACGAGCCGCCCAGGCCCGCTCCGATGGATCCCGCGCAGGCGGCGCGCAGCGCCGCCTACCGCCACAGTCTCGCCCCGCTGCCCTACCGGGAACGGCAGTGGGGCGACGGGACCTATCCGCCGCTCTACTGCCCCGAGCTCGTCAGGAACGACCAGGAGCTGGGCGACGAGGTGGACCGGCGGCTGGTGGCGTGGGCGGAGCGGATCGGCCTGCACGAGGGGCGCATGGAGGAGTTCGGCGCGACCGGCTACGGGCGGCTGGCCATGCTCGCCCACCCCGACGCCGACGACCCCGACCTGCTGCTGATCGCGGCGCAGACGAACGCCGCCTGGTGGGCGGCCGACGACTACTACGCCGACGAGACCGAGCTGGGCGCCACGCCGACGGAGCTGCCGCCGCGGCTCGCCCTCGTGACCTCGGCCATGGACCCGCCTCCGCCCGCGGGCGATTACACGCGCCAGCTCGAGGAGGCGATCGAGGCCGACCCCGTCCTGGTCTCCCTGCGGGCGTCCGTCAGCCACATCACCCGCCACGCCACCCCGTCGCAGGTCATGCGGATCTGCAACATCACTTCCCAGATGTACGTGAGCTGGGCCGCCTACGCCGCCTGGCGCTACCTGGAGACGCCGCCGCCCGTGTGGCGCTACCTCGCGGCCCGGCAGCACGACAGCTTCTACACGTCCATGACGCTCATCGACATCGTGGGCGCGTACGAACTCCCCGCCAATCTCTTCTTCGACAGGAGGTTCCACACTGCGCTCATGCAGGCGGGCACCGCCAGCGTCCTCGTCAACGACCTGCACTCCGTCGCCAGGGAGGCGGCCGACGAGCTCCCCGACTCCAACGTGATCCTGCTGATCGCCGCCGAGGAGGGCTGCCCCATCCGTGAGGCGACCGAACGCGCCGTGTCCATGCACAACGACTTCGTCAGAGGTTTCGAGGCCAGCCGGCTTGCGCTCGACGCCGTACCGTCCGTCGAGCTGAAGCGGTTCCTGCGCGGGGCGCAGGGCTGGATGGCCGGCTGCGTCGAATGGCACGACACCACCAGCCGCTACAAGTCCTAGAGAGAGGAGCATTGCCGATGACGGCCAGTCCCGTACTCAGCACCTACTACCAGCACTCCGTCGCCGACTACTGGAACACCGAGAAGAACCCGGTCAACCTCCGACTGGGTGAGGTCGACGGGATCTACCACCACCACTATGGCATCGGCGAGGTGGACTGGTCGGTCCTTGAAGGCCCGGAAGACACCCGCGAGAAACGCATCATCGAGGAGCTTCACCGGCTCGAGCACGCGCAGGCCGACCTCCTCATCGGCCAGCTCGGCGCCCTGCGGCCCGAGCACCGGGCCATGGACGCCGGCTGCGGCCGTGGCGGCTCCAGCCTCCTGGTCAACCGCAGGTACGGCTGCCAGGTCGACGGCGTGTCCATCTCCGAGTCCCAGGTGACCTTCGCCAACGAACAGGCGGAGAAGCGCGGTGTGTCCGACAAGGTGCGCTTCCATTTCCGCAACATGCTCGACACCGGCTTCGAACCTGGAACGTTCCAGGCGATCTGGAACAACGAGAGCACGATGTACGTCGAGCTGTCGCTGCTGTTCGCCGCGCACGCCCGCCTCCTGAGCCGGGGCGGCCGGTACGTGTGCATCACCGGCTGCTACAACGACGCCTACGGCCTGCCCTCGCGTGCCGTGAGCCAGATCAACGCCCACTACATCTGCGACATCCACCCCCGCAGCACCTACTTCAAGGAGATGGCGGCCAACCGGCTCGTCCCCATCGACGTCATCGACCTCACCGCCGCGACCATCCCCTATTGGGAGCTGCGCGCCAAGACCCACCTCGCGACGGGGATCGAGCAGGCGTTCCTCGACGCGTACAAGGACGGCAGCTTCCAGTACCTGCTCATCGCCGCCGACCGCATCTGACGGTGATTCCCCCTCCATTCAACAAATCCACCGCCAAGTCCGTCTGAGGGGAGACCGATCACGGAAAGGCGATGGTAAGTGGAAGACGACCCCCGGTTCGCGGAGTTCGTCGCCGAACGCGCCAACGCGCTGCTGCGCTACGGCTACGCCCTGAGCGGCAATCCGCACGACGCGGCGGATCTGACGCAGGAGGCGCTGGTCAGGTTGCACCGGGCGTGGGCGCGCGTGCGCAGGAAGGAGGACCCGGAGCGCTACACCAAGGCGATCATGGCCAGGCTGCACATCAGCGCCTGGCGGCGCCGCCGCCGCGAGCAGCTCGCCTGGGCCCTCCCGGAGACGCCGATCGAGGACGTGCTGCCCTCCGACGCCGACCAGGAGCTCTGGCAGGCGCTCGAAGGGCTGCCACGCAAGCAGCGCGCCGTCCTCGTCCTGCGCTTCTACGAGCAGCTCCACGACTCGGAGATCGCCGGCGTCCTCGGCATCTCCCAGGGGACCGTACGCAGCCACGCGTCGCTCGGTCTGGCCAAGCTCCGTTCCGCGATCGCCCACCGTACGCCTGCGAGGAGGAGCGCCCCATGAGCACGGATCTGGAAGACGACCTGAGCCGGGTGCTCGGCCGTGCCGCCGAGGGGGCGCCGCAGGCCCCGACCGGCTTCCCCGGCCGGATCGCGGCCCGCTCCCGCCGCCGCAGGACGCGTACGCAGGCGCTGGTGGCGGCGGTCGCCATGGTGATCGTCGGCGTGACGGTACGCGGCATCGACGGGGCGCAGGTGGCGCAGACCAGGCTGCCCGAACCCGTCGAGACAGTCTGGCCCGGCGCGGTCTGGAAGATTCCCCGGCAGCTTCCGAACCTTCCGGACTTCCGCCCGCTGATCTTCATCGACGACCGCACGGTGCTCTTGTGGACGGAAAAGAGCGGCGAGCGGGCCGACGCCATCTACGCCTACGACCTCGGCACCGGCCGGACCCGAAAGATCGCGGACATCCCTTCCGCGTACGCCTTCACGGTCGGCGCGGGCCGAATCGTCTGGCAGACGATCGACAGGAACGACCACACGCGGTTCTGGTCGGTGCCGGTCTCCGGAGGGAAGCCCGCCGCCATCGACACCGGCGGCCCGGTCAAGGGGCGCGGTGAGAAGCTCACCGTGGTCGGCGACCGGGTGGCGTTCTCACTCATCGAAGGCGGAGTCTTCACGTTCCCTTTGAGGGGCGGGCGCGTGACCTCCGTCGCCGGTGCGGAACGGCACCACATCCTGCGCTGGCCGTGGGTGGCGACCCCGAGCGAGTACAGGCAGGACCGCGAGCCCAGCTTCCGGGAGCTGCTCAACGCCGAGACCGGGCAGGTGAGCAACGCGGTCGTCCGGCCGGGGGAGAGGTACATCAGATGCGGCGTGACGACGTGCGTCGGCATGAGGCCCGACGACACGCGCTTCTACCGGCTGCGCGACGGCTCGCGGGAACGGGACCTGCCCGACTCCCCGGTGCTCGGGCTGGGCGACGACCGCTTCATGGCCGTCGATCCGCCCGGTGCGACCGGCGGCCCGGCGCTGCTCGACCTGGTCACCGGTAAGCAGGGCGTCCTGGGCCTGCCGAGCGCCGAGGGCCGGATGATCGGGGTCGAGCCGGGGATCCTCGATGGCGGTCTGGTGTCCTACGAGATCGAGAACCAGTACGTGATCATCGACCTCGCCAGAATCCGATGATCTCCCGGCTCGGGCCCCTGGCGGCTACTTCCCGGCGGCCTTTCCGGGCAGGACCTGGTTGTTCCGGAGCCCGCCGGCGAAGTTGGCCAGGCGCCGGGCCTTCCCGGTTTCGATGTTGACCGCATACGTGCTGGGCTGCTTGCCGTCGCTGAGGATCACGACCTCGGACGGACTCTGCCAGACGGAGACGCCGCGGAGGCCGCCCTTCGGCAGACCGCGGATCGGCACCTTCCGCACGATCCGCCCGGTCTTGGCGTCGAGGACGGTGAGCGCCGGGTTCTTGTCCTTGAAGTCGCGGGCGACCACCGTGCGGCCGTCCGGAGCGAGCTCGCTGAAGAGGATGAACGTGCCGTCGAAGCGCACCGGCTTGCCCCCGCCGGTGACGGGCATCAGCCACAGGTCGGTCTTGACGTAGCGGACCAGCTCGGCGACGCCGCCCTTGATGCTGATGACCTCGAACTTGTCGGGGACCCGCACCGTCTTGCCGGTGCGCACGTCGATCAGCAGCCCGGTGTCCTTCTTGCTCCCCACGCGCGGATCGAAACCCACGTACCGGCCGTCGTCGGAGACGACGAGCTGGGTGCCGATCTGGATCTGCTCCTCTTTCACCTTGAAAAGGGAGGTCGACACGGCGCCAGTCGTCAGGTCGCGGACCACGTGGGCCTGGGCCTCGCGGCTGTAATAGGCGAGCATGCGCCCGTCCCGGCTGATCGCGATGGGACTGTAACCGCCCTTGCGGGTCGCTACCAGCGCCTGCGGCACCCGGTACGTCGTGCCGGCGCGGGTGACCACCCGCCACTCCTGGACGCGGCAGTCGGTGACCTGAAGATCATCGGACACGTCGCAGGGCGTCTTGTACCCGTACTCGAGCGCCCCCACCTTCCCGTCGGGCAGGTCGGCCACCGTGTCCGCACTTTGCGGGGCGGCCGGGTAGGCCCCACGGGGCCAGGCCACCGTCGCCACCGCCGCCGACGCCACCAGCGCCGCGACCGTCGCGAAGGTGGTCGCCGCCATCGTGACGCGCCGCCTGCGCCGGTGGCCGGCGATGGCCGCGTCGGCCAGGCTCACCAGCGGTGCCTCCTCCGCGAGACCGCTCAGCGCCTCGCGCAGCCTGGTCATCGAACTACCTCCTGCAGGTACGGGTCAGCCAGCTCGGGCGCGAGCGCGCGCAGGCGGGCGAGGGCGTGATGGGTCTGGCTCTTGACGTTGCCGATCGAGCAGCCGAGCGCTTCGGCCGTCTGCGCCTCGGTGAGGTCCTCCCAGTAGCGCAGCACGATCACTGCCCGCTGCTTGCGGGTCAGCTTGGCCAGCGCCTGGCGCAGGACGATCCGGTCGAGCGTGGCGTTGTCATGGGAGGCGGCCCGCTCCGGCGGTGCGGCGCTCAGCACCTCCGGCCGGGGGCGGCGGCGCCAGGCCAGGTACTGGTTGACCAGGGCCTTGCGCGTGTATGCCTCGGGATTGCCCTCCTTGGCCAGCTTGGGCCAGTGCTTCACAATCTTGGTCAAGACGCTCTGCAGCAGGTCCTCGGCAAGGTGGGCGTCCCCCACGAGCAGGTACGCGGTCCGCATCAGCGCCTGCTGGCGGGCGAGCACGAACTCGCGGAAGCCGTCGTGACGATCCAATGTGCTGCCTCCTCTCGCCCCTTACCAATGCGGTCCTGGGACGAAAGGTTGCACATCCGTCTCTGCTTTCACATGGTGAGGGGGCCCCGCTCTGGGACCCCCTCGCATCTGATAGGTCGCGCCTACGCGGGTGCGTACACGCGGTGGACGAACTCGGCGAGCTTGTTGTCCGGCAGCTCCTTCGCCAGATCGGCCTCGGTGACCATGCCCACGATCCGGTGGTTCTCGATCACGGGCAGCCGCTTGATCTGGTGCTGCGTCATCTTCTGCAGCGCCTCCTCGACGCTGCTGCGGGCCTCCACCCAGACCAGCCCGTGGGCGAGCTCGCTCGCGGTGGTCTGGTCGATGTCCTTGCCCTCGGCGCAACACTTGATCACGATGTCGCGGTCGGTGATGATCCCTTTGAGCCGGTCGTCGTCCCCGCAGATCGGCAACGCGCCGACCGAAAGATCACGCATCATCTGCGCGGCCGTGCGGAGGCTGTCGTGTTCGCCGACGCACTGCGCTCCGCGGTGCATCACGTCCTGGACTGTTTTTCCGACTCCCGATGTGCCCATTTCTACCTCCTCCGAGAGGAGTCGAAGGAATCTTCAATCTGAGCCCTACCCCGCCTGCGGGAGATCGCACGAGGTTTGGCGAGGGCCCTGGGCGGTATGCTCCCATCAGGGGACATATGAAAAAGATCGCCGCTGTCGCAGGACTCGTGGTCATGGCCACGTCCGGCGTGACCGCCGCCTTCGGAGACGGTACCGCCCAACACGAAGTGAGTCAGCAGCAGTACGACACCCTCATCTCCCAGTGCCGCTATGCCGACCAGGGCAAGGCGAAGTGCCGTGAGGCGGTCAAGGAGATGTACCGCATCGGCAAATACGACAAGACGCTCGACTGTCGCACGTATTCCGGCGTGACCGTATGCGGCACGCTCAAGCTCAGTAAGGCCGAACGCCAGTGCGTTCGCGAATCCGTCTCCGCGGGGCTGACGTACCGCCGCGCCGAGGTGGAGTGCTACGCCTTCACCTGAGGAGCCAGTTCCATGATCATCGTCGGCGTTGACGGCTCGAGAACCGGGTTGGACGCCGCCGGCTGGGCCGCCACGGAGGCGGCGCTGAGACAGGTGCCGCTTACCGTGGCGCACGCCGTTCCGAAGTGGGTCTGCGAGGAGACCGACGGCCACTACGCCGAGGTCGGACGGTGGCTGCGCGAGGGCGCGAAATCGGTGCTGATCTCCGCGCGGGACCGCGCTCTGCGGGAGCGGCCGGAGATCACGGTGGAGACCGTCCTGCTGCCCGGCGACCCCCGCTCCGCGCTGGTCAAGGTCTCGGAGAACGCCGAACTGCTGGTCGCGGGCAGCCGGGGCGTCGGCGGCGTGCGCGGGCTGCTGGTGGGGTCCGTCGCGTACGGTATCGCCGCGCACGCGGTCACGGACGTCGTCCTGGTACGCGCCCGCCCCTCGATCCCGCGCGGCGAGATCGTGGTGGGGGTCGACGGTTCTCCCGGGGGCGTACGGGCGCTGGGCTTCGCGTTCGCCGAGGCCGAATTGCGCGGTACGAAGCTGCGCGCCGTACACGCGTGGGCCTGGCCGCATCCGAGCGGGTTCGAGCCGGCCGACCGCGACGGCGAGCTGGACCAGTCGCGCGAGCTGGACGCGCTCCTGGCGGGGCACCGGGAGCGGCATCCGGGGGTGGAGGTGGTGCCGGAGATCGTGCACGGCCACCCCGTCGAGGTGCTGCGGGAGGCGGCGGCCGAGGCGGACCTGCTGGTGGTCGGCACGCACGGGCGCAGCCAGTTCGCCGGGATGCTCATGGGCTCGATCAGCCAGGCCATGCTCCACCACGCTCCCTGCCCGCTCGCCGTGGTCCGCAGGGGGCGGGTCTGAAAGTTACACGCCGATCCCGGCGTTCGCGCAGGTCGCCGCCTCGCGCGGGGCTCGCCGCCTTCCCGTCGTACCGGCGACGTCCTTACGATCTGCGCAGGCTACGACGGGAGAGCAGACGATGCGCAGGACCAGCACCTTGCTGGCGGCGATGCTGGCGTTCGCCGCGGCGGTGTTATTCGCGACGACCACGCAGGCCAGCGGTGCCGCCGCCACCCGGATCATGCCTCTGGGCGACTCGATCACGGGCTCTCCGGGCTGCTGGCGGGCCCTGCTCTGGAACCGGCTCCAGAGCACCGGCTACACCAACATCGACTTCGTCGGCACCCTCCCACCGCAGGGCTGCGGCGTCTCGTACGACGGCGACAACGAGGGCCACGGCGGCTACCTGGCCACCAACATCGCCAACCAGAGCCAGCTGCCCGGCTGGCTCTCGGCGACCAAACCCGACATCGTGCTGATGCACCTCGGCACGAACGACGTGTGGAGCAACATCGCGCCGGCGACGATCCTCAGCGCGTTCACCACGCTCGTGAACCAGATGCGGGCCGGCAACCCCAACATGAAGATCCTCGTCGCCAAGATCATCCCCATGAACCCGTCCACCTGCGCCGACTGCGGCCAGCGCGCCGTGAACTTCAACAACGCCATCCCCGCCTGGGCGGCCGCGACCACCACGCAGCAGTCGCCGATCACGGTGGTGGACCAGTGGACGGGGTTCAGCACGAGCACGGACACCTATGACGGCGTGCACCCGAACTCGGCCGGTGACCAGAAGATGTCCGACAAGTGGTACCCGCCCCTGGTGAGCGCCCTGTCGGGGATCACCCCCACCTCGACGCCCACCGTCACCCCCACTCCCACCCCCACTCCCGGTGGCGGGTGCACGGCGACGTACAAGAACGCCAACCAGTGGCAGGACGGCTTCCAGGGCGAGGTCACCGTCAAGAACACCGGCGCCTCGGCCATGAGCGCGTGGACGGTGCAGTGGACGTTCGCGAACGGGCAGCGGATCAGCCAGCTCTGGAACGGCACGCTGAGCGCGAACGGCTCCGCGGTGACCGTGCGCAACGTGGCCTGGAACGGCTCGCTCGCGCCGGGGGCCTCGACCACGTTCGGTTTCATCGCCTCGTGGAGCGGCACGAACACCGCCCCCACGCCCACCTGCTCCTAGTTCGCTGTGATGGGGGCCACTCTGGGCTCGGCCAGCCGCACGTAGTCGTCGGTGACCAGCGCGACGGACCGGTCGAGCCTGGCGGCGTTGAAGTACAGCTCGGGCTGGTCGAGCAGCGTCGGGTCCGCGATCAGCTCGAGCCGGGGGTCGTAGCTGAACGGGAGCACGGTCCCGCTCATACTGCCGGCCAGCTCCTCGGCCTTGTCCTTGGCGGCGAAGGCCACGTACGTGCCGTCCAGCAGCGACTTGACCGCCTGCAGGTCGAGCCGGGCGTTGCCGGGCACGACGGCCAGCACGTGCCGGGTCTGCTTCTTGCCGATCTTGACCATCACGACGAGGCACTTGGCGGCCTGCGCGACGTCGTGCCCGCGCAGGGCGCTGACCTCGTCGGTCCGCCCCTCCGGCGCGTGCTCGATCACCCGGTAACGGGCGCCGGCGGCGTCCATGTCGGAGATCAGCCGCTCGTACAGCTCACCAGCCACTGCTCAACAACTCCTTCGCCGCGGCGATCCGGTCCTCGTCGCGCTGGTAGAACACCCACTGCTTGATCTTCTTGCCGCGGATCAGGCCCGCCTTGGCGAGCACCTTGAGGTGCTCGCCGCAGGTGGGCTGGCTCACGCCGAGCTTCTCGGCGATGAAGAGCGAGCAGACTCCGTCGCGTACGAGGTCGCCGTCGCGTTGCGGCGGGAAGTGGCGCTCGGGATCGCGCAGCCAATCGAGGATCAGCAGCCGCTTGTCATTGGCCAGTGCCTTGACCAGGTCGACGTCCAGCACAAAGGTATTATGGCAATTAGCTAATTGCCTGTCTACCTAGGACTGGGTCACGACGGGCGCCCCTTCGCTGGCCTGCACCAGCACGAACCCCTGCCCGCTGAACGCCAGCTGCATGGCCTCCCCGCTGCCCCGCCCGATCAGCGCCCCCACCTTCATCGTCCGGTTGACGCCGACGTGCAGCCCCGTGCTCCAGCACACGGCGGACTGGCCGTCGGCGTACGTGGGCATGCGGGCGGCATCGAGCAGCACCGGCGTGCCGTGCGTGGTCACCGCCACCCACCCGGTCCCGGTGACCGTCGTGTTGAACAGCCCGCCCGCCGCGATCCCGGCCCCCTGCACGCGCTGGATGTCCCAGGTGAGCTGCGGCTGGAACGCCAGCAGGTTGCGCCCGTTGACGGTGATCCCCTCGTTCTCCAGGTAGAACAGGTGGATGTCGTCGGCGTTGTCGGCGAGGTAGAGCAGCCCCTCGCCGCGTACGCGCATGAGGGACGCGCCCTCGCCCGTCACGGCCTTCTTGAAGAGCTTGCCGAGCCCGCCGCCCTCGTAGTCGAAGTCCATCTTCCCCTGGAAGGCGACCATGGAGCCCTGCTTGGCCAGGACCTCGTGCGGCAGCTGCACGCGCAGCATCTTGCCGTTCTGGAGCGCGAATCCGGGTGGCAGCTGCTGGGACTCGAGATTGCCGAAAATGGAGCTACGCACGGTTGGGCCTTCCTAGGCTCGGGAGGGGACGCTACGGCCCACCGTACGCAAATTTTTCACAAAAGAAGCCGCCGGCTAGAACTGCCCTCGGGCCTCTTCCACCCACGCCAGGACGGTTGCCGCTTTCTCGGCGCCGGCGATCTCAGCGGCCTCGTCCAGCACCGCCACGGCGTCCTCACGCCGCCCCTCCGCGGCAGCGATATACGCCAGCCCCACCAGATTGGCCGCCACCCCGGCCATGAACCCGAGCTCCCGGCGCAGCCGTACGGACTCCTCCAGCCGTTCGCGCGCCGCCGGCAGCCGTCCGGCCATGTGCTCGGCGATGCCCAGGTGGCGCAGGACGTACGAGAGGGTCAGCTTGTCGCCGGCCTGCGTCGCCAGCTCATGGGCCCGCTCCAGAGCCGCCGCCGCGGGCGCCTCGTCCCCGCGGACGACCTGATGGAAGGTCCCGACCCAGAGCAGCGCCTCACCCTCACCCCGGACATCCCCGAGCGCCCGGTAAAGCTCCGCGGCCCTCTCGAACAGCCTCAGCTCTTCGTCACCCTGCTCGCCCTGCCCATCGAGGAACCGGCCGTGCATGATCCGCCCCCGCACCAGCGCAAGATCGGCCTCCACGCCGTCCAGCCCCCGATCGGCGGCCTCCAGCCCGGCCACATCCCCGCCGAAAACGGCCCGCTCATAGAGCTCCTTGGCCCGCTCAAGCCGCCCGTCCATGCCCACCACTCCCATCAGATCCGGGGGAGCGAGGGAATCGGGCCGCCCTTATCCCTTGCCGGCCGCCGTCGCCAGATCCCGTACGACCTGAATCAACTCGGCCGGATCGAACGGCTTGGTCAGATAAGCGTCGACCCCGATCCCCAACCCCCGACGCCTATCATCGTCCTGCGCCCGCGCCGTGATCAACACCACCTTGATGTGACTGGTGGCCTCCTCGGTCCGCAACCTCTGCGCCGTCGTCCATCCATCCAGGCACGGCATCATCACGTCCAACGTGATGACGTCCGGCATGACGTCGAGCACACGATCAAGGCAGTCCTGCCCATCGGTGGCGGTCGCGACCTCGAACCCCTCCAGGTTCAGGTTGACCGCGATGAGCTGCCGGATGACCTCGTCGTCGTCCACGACCAGTACTTTCCCAAGAACCTCGCCCACGGGCGCCAAGGTAACCTGTAGTGAGGTCGTCACGGGTGGTTTTCGCTGGATGTGTTCAAGGACCTTTATCGTGTGCCGAGTGGTGCCGGGATGCTGATAGCCTTATCACTCGTCGAGCCCCCTTAGCTCAGGGGATAGAGCACCGGCCTCCGGAGCCGGGTGCGTAGGTTCGAATCCTACAGGGGGCACTCGATCTTGACCGGCGGTTTCGGCCGCTGAGCAGGGCGAACATCGTAGGAACGGGCGGGTCTCCAGTCTCACGGAGCCCCGTCCGTTCTCGTTGACGCTCACTGGCTGTGGGCCAGTCGTGGGCCACTCAAGCCTCGTCCTGGGACGCAGGGGACGCCGGCGCATGAAACCCAGTCTCACGGTTTCCCAGCCAGCGCAGCGACACTCAGCTCCACGCGCCACCCCTGGCGTCGCTCTTCACGCCAGTTCATAGCGAGCACCAGGCAAGCGAAGTCTTGCGGACCTGTCGCCCCGGAGCTCAGCCCGTCCCTCATCACAGCAAGATCAATGGCCGCACGCTGCGCCTCTCAGGGCGTGTTTGAGAAGATTGTTTATGTTTGGCGTGACGGCGTGACGAGAGGCGTTGATGTGTCAAGTAGGAGGTGCATCCGTGGTACGGGCTTGAGGCCTGCAAACCCCCGAACAGCTCCGCTATCACACGCCCGTCTCGCAGAGCCGTTCCTGCGCAGGCTGCGGTAAAGCGTCAGCTCTTCCGGAACAAGGATCCCGGCCGCTACAGTGACGCCTGCCGGTGATCACGATCATGACTCCAGGGCAGAACGCCTGGAAGGACGAGGAGATGGCGCGACGTGCAGTAAGGATGGGTGCCGGAACGCTGGCGGTCGCGCTGGGTCTCCTGGTATCAGGCACGTGCTGGCATACGCCCGTGGTGATGGCGACGCCGGTCGCCCTCGCTGGCCAACCTGCCAGGTCTGCATCCCCTCCAGACGCTCCGCCCTTTGGAAGTGAGCTGCGCGGACCGTTGAAGGGTCACACACGCGGCATCAGCGCGCTCGCGGTCGGCGAGCGCAGCGACGGCACCCGAGTCATCGTCTCTGCCGGCTTCGACAAGACGCTGCGGGTGTGGAGCCTCGACACAGGCAAGCCGCTCGGCAGACCCATCACCGGCCATCACCGGCCGGCGTACGACGTGGCGATCGGTAAGCGCAGCAACGGCACTCCTGTCATCGTCTCCGGCGGTGAGGACGGCACCGTACGGATGTGGAACCTCGACACCGGCAAACCCTTGGGCAAACCGCTCAGAACCGGGCACGCGCTCGTCCACGCGGTCGCCGTCGGGAAGCGCAGTGACGGCACGCCGGTCATCATCTCCAGCGGCGAGGGCCGCAAAACGGTGGCGCTCCACATGTGGAACCTGAACACCGGCAAGCTCATCGGCAAGCCGTGGTGGGGTCACTATTCCGGCGTCATGGACATCGAGGTCACCAAGCGCGCTGATGGGTCGCCAGTCTTTGTGACCGGCAGCACCGACGCAAGGATGCGGATCTGGAACCTCGACACGCGTAAACCCATCGGCAAGCCTCTCAACACCTGCTTCACCTGCATGGTGTACGGGATGGCGATCGCGGAGCGCAGCGATGGACAGCGTGTCGTGATCTCGGCAGAGGTCCCGAACTTCCCTCTGGACGAGGGAAGCCCACCAGCGACGCTGCGCATGTGGAGCCTGGAGTCGGGCCGGCCCCTCGGGGAGCCCCTGACGCATGAAGGTAATGCCCACCATCCTGTCGTCGTGGCGACCAAGGACGGTGACGGCACCCCGGTCATCGTCTCGGGTGGCAACGACCGCAACGTGGTGGTACGCAACCTCGACACCGGCCAACCTCTTAGCGGCCCCTTCACCGGCCACACCGACAACGTCAGCGCTCTGGCTGTGGGCACACGCGAGGACGGCACCCCCGTCGTCGTCTCCGGCAGCCTCGACACCACGATCCGGATATGGAGTCTCGCCTGAGCAATCCATCACTGACGCATGCTTTCCGGGAAGTGCCATTTTCTAAGTGTGTGTGCTTGAGATGGATGATCAGCCTCAGTCGCAGACGTAGCGGGGCTGACGTCGAGCGGGTCCCCCTCGGGATATGCGGCGGGTCATGCCGACGATGGCAGCCCAGCGGATGATCGCCTCAGAGACAGCCGGGTCGCGTTCATAGTCACGAGCCAATCGGCGGCACGCAGTCAGCCAGGCCAGCGTCCTCTCCACCACCCACCTGCGTGAGATGACGCTGGAGCCGCGCTGGTCAGCAGGCTTGCGCACGATCTCCAGGGTGGTTCGCAGGGTGTCTTGCGTCCAATCCACCAGGCGTCCAGCGAAACCCTGGTCGGCGAAGACATGGCGGATCGGGGTGGAAAGGTACGCCGACAGCAGGGCGGTCTTGGCTCCATCGCGGTCCTGCCAGCTGGCAGCGATGACGGCGACCGTGATGAGCAGACCGGTGGTGTCGGTGACGATGAACCGCTTGCGGCCGTTGACCTTCTTTGCTTTATGACGGCCCCGTCATAAGGGCAATTATCTGGGGTTGGATGTTATGCCGGGCCGGGTGGATCAGGGCTGGCTGCGGGTGGTGCGACCGGTGAATTGACCTCATAACGGCGGAGGTTCACCGTCTCCTTCATCGAGGGGTTGTCGATGGAGGTGAGGACATGGTCAAGGCTGCGACGGACGGTCGCTACCCGGTCAGGGTTTCTGGGCCGTTGGCTGGGCTGGTGCACGAGTTTCGTCTCCTGCGCCGGCACCCGCCTGAACCACACCAGCGCCAGCACGGCCTTCGCCCGTGTGCTCAAGACCGCGGCGATCACCGCCCCTGCCGGGACGGGCAAGCCACGGCTCTACGACCTCAGGCACACCTTCGCGGTGACCACCATGGCGAACTGGTACGCCACCGGAGCAGACGTCGCGCACCTGCTGCCAGCTCTGTCGACCTACCTCGGACACATCAGTCCCACGACCACGTACTGGTATCTGCACGCCTGTCCGCAGCTGATGACCGAAGCCGCCAAGCGCCTGGAAGCCTCCTGGGAGGAACCATCATGACCAGCCTGGCCCCGATCATGCAGGGATACTTCACCGAACGACTCACCGACCGCCGCGCCAGCCAACACACCATCGCCGCCTACCGCGACACCTTCCGCCTGCTGCTGCACTACGCCCAAGCCGAACTCGGCCGACCGCCCGCAGCCCTGGACCTGATCGACATCGACGTCCACCTCATCAGTGGTTTCCTGGACCATCTCGAGACCGACCGGAACAACAGCATCGCCACCAGCAACGCCCGGCTGGCCGCGGTCCACTCCCTGTTCGGCTACGCGGCGCTCCGCTGTCCCGAGCACGCCCTGCTCATCCAGCGTGTCCTGGCCATCCCTCACAAGCGCCGTGAGTCCACCGACGTGTGCTTCCTGACCCGCGCCGAGAGCGACGCGCTACTCGCGGTTCCCGACCAGTCCACACCGCTGGGCCGCCGCGACCACCTGCTGCTGCTCGTCGCCATGCAGACCGGGCTGCGCGTCTCCGAACTCACCTCGCTGACCTGCGCCGACGCCGAACTCGGAGTGGGCGCCCACCTGCGCTGCACCGGCAAGGGCCGCAAACAGCGCGCCACCCCGCTCACCCGGCCCACCGCCCGCCTGCTCCAGCGCTGGATCACCGACCGTCACGCCGCACCGGCCGACCCGCTGTTCCCCAACCGCACCGGCGGACGCCTCAGTCGCGACGCCGTCGCCGACTTGCTCGCCAAGTACGTCCCCGTCGCAGTCCGCGCCTGCACGACCCTCGCATCCAAGAACGTCACGCCGCACACCTTGCGCCACACCGCGGCGATGGCGCTGCTGCACGCCGGCGTCGACACCTCCACCATCGCGCTCTGGCTCGGCCACGCCAGCACGAAGGCGACCGACGTCTACCTGCACGCCGACCTGGCCACCAAGGAGAAAGCCTTGGCCCGAACCGCGCCTCCCAGTGTCGGCACCCGGCGCTACCGCCCCGGCGACAGCCTGCTCGCCTTCCTGGAGAACCTGTAGTTATCACCGGCAACCACGCTGTCAGACCATCGCTGGCCAGCCCTGATCCACCCAGCCCGGCATAACATCCAACCCCAGATAATTGCCCGCGTCGTAGCCGCGGCTGTCTCGGCCCACGGTGTCGGCGCCCTTGACGCTTTGGGAGTCGATGATGCCGGTGAGCCAGGACTGGCCATGGGAACGTTCACCGTCCCCATTCTGGCGGAGACTGCTGACGACGTCTGCTTGTCGGGGCCCCACGGCTCTCCTCTGGAGAGGGGTACAACCCTGCCCATGGACCCATCGTGGACCGAAGAGGTTCCGACTACGGGCTGACAGGATGTTTTCGCAGGTCAACCGAGCAAGGCTAGGTATTTCTGCAATCCTCTCCGGAGTCTGGTGCGTAGGTCCGAATCCTGCAGGGGGAACGCGATCTTGACTGGCGGTTCTAGTCGCCGACCAGGACGAACACCGTACAAAAGGGGCGGGCCTTTCCCGGGGTCCCGCCTACTCGCTGACGCTCGCAGGTGGATTCCCGTGCAAAGGCTCCACCGATCCGCGAACGTATAACTCCCTTGCCGAGACAACCCGGCTGGCATATGTGTGAGACATCGCCTGCTGGAGGAAACTTTGGCACCTAACCGATGGCCGACCGGCACCTTCATGCACCGTTTGACGGACGAGCTGCGCTCGGAGCTCCTGGGGCTGGGTGTGTCCAGTCAGTGGTGTATCTCGATCTTGTTTGATTAGCGGGTGGTCGGGGTCAGACGGCCTTCGAAGGTGATGGCGAAGGCGTTCAGGG